>DASTEN010000089.1:0-2125 GCA_035709645.1 Sphingomonas sp. | reverse complement strand
TTCGATTCGAACCGCATCGTGACCTTGCCGGTGGCACCGTGGCGCTGCTTGGCGACGATCAGTTCGGCCAAACCATGGACGCGGTCCATCTGCATCGCCCACGCAGCGTGATCGTCGAACACACGGGTATCGTCGCCATCGCTTGGGATCTTCGGTTCGCGGGCGGCCAGATAATAGTCCTCGCGATACACGAACCACACCATGTCGGCGTCCTGCTCGATCGAGCCGGATTCGCGAAGGTCGGAGAGCATCGGTCGCTTGTCCTCGCGCTGTTCGACCGCACGGCTTAGCTGGGACAGGGCGATGACGGGGACGTTCAGGTCCTTCGCCAGCGTCTTCAAACCGCGGCTGATTTCCGAGATTTCTTGGACGCGCCCGTCGCCCGATGCCTTTTTCGATCCCGCCAGCAACTGAAGGTAATCGACGACGACCAATCCCAGCTGATTGTTCTGCCGCCGCTGCAGACGACGGACGCGGGTGTGCAGTCCGCTGATCGACAGGCCGGCGGTGTCGTCGATGAACAGCGGCAGGTTTTCGAGATCGGCAGCGGCGGCGGCGAGCTGAGCGAACTCCGCCTTGCTGATCTTGCCCATACGCAGCGATTCGGAACTGATGCGCGACGCCTCGGCCAGGACGCGAGTCGCGAGCTGGTCGGCCGACATTTCCAGGCTGAAGAACGCGACCTTGGCGCCGACCGACTTTTCGGGCGGAATGCCGAGCCGCATGTCGTCCATCCAACGCTTTGCGGCATTGAACGCGATGTTGGTGGCAAGCGAGGTCTTGCCCATGCCGGGACGCCCGGCGAGAATGATGAGGTCGCTGTGATGCAGACCACCGATCTTCTGATTGATCGAATCGAGCCCCGTCGTGACGCCCGACAGGCCACCACCCGCATTCAGCGCCTTTTCCGCCAGCCGTACCGCTTCGGTGGTCGCCTGGGCGAAGGTCTTGACGGTATTCGCGCTGCCGCCATCTGCCGCGACGTTGAACAGCAGCTCTTCCGCCGCCTCGATCTGTGCGCGCGGATTGACCTCCTCCGACGTGTCCATCGCCCGGTCGACCAAGGTCCGGCCGACCGTCACCAATGCGCGAAGCATCGCCAGATCGTAGATCTGCTGGGCGAATTGCTTGGCGCCGATCAGGCCGGCGCCGCTGCCGGTCAGTTGCGCGAGATAGCCTGGACCGCCCAGCGCCTTCATCCCTTCGTCCCCGTCGAACATCGGACGCAGCGTGACCGGGGTCGCCAGCATGTCGTTCTGGCGCAGCGAGCGCACGGCCGCGAATATGCGACCGTGCAGCGGTTCGAAGAAATGTTCCGGTTCGATGCGGTCGAGAATGTCGTCGGCCAGGCGGTTGTCGATCATCATCGCCCCCAGCAGCGCCGCTTCCGCCTCGACGTTCTGGGGCAGTTGCGGGGCAGGAGCATCGAGCGCGCGAATCTGGGTAGCCATGACGCCCCTCTCCCACCCCCTGCCGAACACATCAACCGCGGTGCGACCAGCGCCCTGTGGATCACGGGGAGCGTTGCCGTTTGCCAAGGGTCATCCTAAGCCGGGCCCATGGCCGATCCGCGGATCATCGATGTCGAGCTGGACGAACGCACGATCCTGTGGCGGTCGGCCGATGTCGAGCAGGAACGCCGCATCGCGATCTTCGATCTGCTGGAGGATAACAGTTTCGCCCCGCAGCGCGCGCATGCCGACGGCTACGCCGGTCCGTACCGCATCAAGCTGAGTGTCGAGGATGGCCGCCTGGGGTTGGCCATCCACCGTGAAGACCGGACGCACCTCGAAACGCTGATCCTGGCGCTGGGGCGTTTCCGCCGGCCGATCCGCGACTATTTCGCGATCTGCGACAGCTATTATCAGGCCATACGCGCCGCGACGCCGCAGCAGATCGAGACGATCGACATGGCGCGGCGCGGCATCCACAATCAGGCCGCCGAACTGCTGATCGAGCGGCTGGAGGGCAAGGTCGCGGTCGATTTCGACACCGCGCGGCGGCTGTTCACGCTTATCTGCGTCCTGCACATCAAGGGATAGACATGACCGACGTCACTTTCGACGAAAGCGCGCTGATCACCGCGGCGCGCACCGCAGCGCTGAACGCGCACGCCCCCTATTCG
>DASTEN010000088.1:0-4634 GCA_035709645.1 Sphingomonas sp. | reverse complement strand
GACGATGCCGCAATCCTTGATGCGATGATGGCGCATCCGATCCTGATCAATCGGCCGCTGGTCGAGACCGAGAAAGGTGTCCGTCTGTGTCGACCCCAGGACCAGGTCCGCGAAATCCTTTGACCGACGCCCCCTCCATTCTCGTCCCCGGTCAGACCTGCTGGCGCATCGAACAGGCGACGCGGGCCACCGTCATCATCGATGCCGACGATTATTTCCGCACGGCCCGCAAGGCGATGGCGGCGGCAAAGCACCAGATCCTGCTGATCGGCTGGGATTTCGACGCGCGCATTCGGCTGGGCGGGCAGGAACCGCCCGAGGATGGCGGCCCGGAAACCGTCGGCGACTTCATGACCTGGCTGGTCGAACGCACGCCCGAACTGAACGTGCATATCCTGCGCTGGGACGTCGGCGCGTTGAAGACGCTGGTCCGCGGATCGACGCTGCTGACCGTCGTCGACTGGATGCGCCATGCGCAGATCCACACCAAACTCGACGGGCATCATCCGAGCGGCGCATCGCATCATCAGAAGATCGTCGTGATCGACGATTGCCTGGCGTTCTGCGGCGGGATCGACATGACCGCCGGGCGCTGGGACACGCGCGCGCATGGTGATGGCGATCCGCTGCGCGTGCTGCCGGGGGGGGAACCCTATGGCCCGTGGCACGATGCGACGACCGCGTTGCAGGGGCCGGTCGCGCGGGCGCTGGGCGAACTGGCGCGCGAACGCTGGGAACGCGCCGGCGGCGCGCCGATCGCCCCGCCGCCTGCGCAGGACGGTTGCTGGCCCGACGGCCTGCCGGTCGATTTCACCGACCTGCCCGTCGCCATCGCGCGTACCGAACCCGAGATGAGCGACGACGAGCCGTTGGTGCACGAAATCGAATCGCTCTACCTGGCCGCGATCGCCTCGGCGAAACGGCATATCTACGCCGAAAGCCAGTATTTCGCGTCACGCAAGGTCGCCGCAGCGATCGCCAAGCGTCTGGACGAGCCGGACGGGCCCGAGGTCGTCATCGTCAATCCGGAAAGCGCGGAGGGATGGTTGGAGCCGCTGGCGATGGACACCGCGCGCGCACGGCTGGTCGAATCGATTCGCCGACGCGACCGCCATGGGCGTTTCCGCCTGTACCATCCCTTCACCGCCGGCGGCGAGGCCATCTACGTCCACGCCAAGGTGCTGGTGGTCGACGGGCGGTTGCTGCGCATCGGGTCGTCGAACTTCAACAACCGCTCGATGCGGCTCGACACCGAATGCGACGTGGCGATCGCGGCGGCCGGCGATGCGACCGCGGCCTGTATCTCACGGATTCGCGACGGCCTGATCGGCGAGCATCTGGGCGTGTCGGCGGACGCGGTCGCGGCCCGGCTGGCCGATACAGGGTCGCTGATCGCCACGATCGAAGGGTTGCGCGGGCCCGGCAGGACATTGCGGGACTATGTCGTGCCCGATCTGAATGCCGTGGAGGAATGGATCGGCGAGAACGAGGTGCTGGATCCGGTCGATCCCGACGATGCGTTCGAAAATCTGACCGGCGGCGTGATCAAGGCCCTGATTCGCAAGGTGACGGGTTAAGCCCCCCCACCCCTCGGTCGGGCGCCGCACGTCAGATCGCAATCTCGTCCGAAATGTCGCGCTTCGTCCCGTACAGGTGCGTGACGCGCCCGTTCGACGTCAGCGTATCGGCCGAAACGCGCATCCACCGCATTTCGCCATCGACGCGCTTGATCCGTGCTTCGAAGGTGAAGCTGCCGCGGCGTTCGATCGCGGCGCTGCGCAGACGGTTCAGCATCGCGCGCGAATGATCGACATACATCTCGACCACCGCTCGCCGATCCAGCCGCGTTCCGGGGGCGATGCCGAACAGGTCGAAGACGCCGCCGTCCCACCGCAGCGAATCATCCGACAGGTCGCACCACCACCGTGCGGGCAGCGCCGGCAGGATCGGGCCGGCGCGCGCAGCGTCACCCACCCTGACGATCGGGGAAGATGTCATGATTCCAGGAGTATGGATCGGTTTCCTGATCATTGTTGCGCCTGCGTACACATGTTCCCTTAAGAAAGCGATGCGTCGGATGGGTGACGAAGCGTGCTCCCGTCGCTAAGGGCTCGGCGCATGACCGAGATCACGCCCCAGATCGTCGCCGACCACGGCTTGTCCGAAGAGGAATCTGCGCGCGTCCTGCACGCGATGGGGCGCGAGCCCAACCTGACCGAACTCGGCATCTTCTCGGTCATGTGGTCCGAGCATTGCAGCTACAAATCCAGCCGCATCCACCTGAAGAAGCTGCCGACCACCGGCCCCCAGGTCATCTGCGGCCCCGGCGAGAACGCCGGCATCGTCGACATCGGCGACGGCCAGTGCGCGGTGTTCAAGATGGAGAGCCACAACCACCCGTCCTACATCGAACCCTATCAAGGCGCGGCGACCGGGGTCGGCGGCATTCTGCGCGACGTGTTCACGATGGGCGCGCGTCCCGTCGCCAACATGAACGCGCTGCGTTTCGGCCGGCCCGATCACCCGAAGATGAAGCACCTCATCTCCGGCGTCGTCCACGGCATCGGCGGTTACGGCAATTGCGTCGGCGTGCCGACCGTCGGCGGCGAGACGAATTTCCACGCCGCCTACGACGGCAACATCCTGGTCAACGCGATGACCGTCGGCGTCGCGCAGACCGACAAGGTGTTCTATTCGGCTGCCAGCGGCATCGGCAATCCGATCGTGTACGTCGGCTCCAAGACCGGCCGCGACGGCATCCACGGCGCGACGATGGCGAGTGCCGACTTCGGCGAGGATGCCGACGCCAAGCGCCCCACCGTCCAGGTCGGCGATCCCTTCACCGAAAAGCTGCTGATCGAGGCCTGCCTGGAACTGATGGCGTCCGACGCGATCGTCGCCATCCAGGACATGGGCGCCGCCGGCCTCACCTCGTCGAGCGTCGAGATGGCGTCGAAGGGCGGCGTCGGCATCGAGCTGATCATGGACGACGTCCCCCAGCGCGAAACCGGCATGACGCCGTACGAAATGATGCTGTCGGAGAGCCAGGAGCGCATGCTCATGGTGCTGAAGCCCGGCCGCGAGGATTTCGCCGAAGCGATCTTCCGCAAATGGGAACTCGACTTCGCCGTCATCGGCCGCGTGACCGATACCGGCCGCATGGTGCTCAAGTGGCAAGGCGAAACGGTCGCCGACATCCCGCTCGGGCCGCTCGCCGACGAAGCGCCGGCCTACGACCGCCCGCACGTCCCCACCCCCCCGCGCGCGGCTATCACCGACGCACCCGAAACCGACGATCTGGCCGCCGATCTGCTGACCCTGGTCGGCTGTTCCGATCTCGCCAGCCGCCGCTGGATCTGGGAACAGTACGACCACATGGTCGGTGCCGACACCGTCCAGCGCCCCGGCGGCGACGCCGCGGTGGTGCGGGTTCACGGCACGCAAAAGGGTCTGGCGATCACCACCGACTGCACGCCGCGCTATTGCTTCGCCGACCCGGTCGAAGGCGGCAAGCAGGCGATCGCGGAGACGTGGCGCAACCTGACCGCGGTCGGCGCGACGCCGCTCGCCGCGACCGACTGCATGAACTTCGCCAACCCGCAACGGCCCGAGATCATGGGCCAGTTCGTCGGCTGCATCGAAGGGATGGCCGAGGCGTGCCGCGCGCTCGACTATCCGATCGTCAGCGGCAACGTGTCGCTGTACAATGAATCGAAGGCGACCGGCGGCGGCTCGGCGATCCTCCCCACGCCCGCGATCGGCGGGGTCGGCCTGCTCGGCGACTGGTCGAAATCCGCGACCATCGCGTTCAAGGGCACCGGCGACGTGCTGGTCCTGATCGGCGAGCCCAAGGGCGATCTCGGCCAGTCGCTGTGGCTGCGCGAAGTGAAGGGCCGCGAGGACGGTCCGCCGCCGCGCGTCGATCTGGCCGCCGAACGCCGCACCGGCGACTTCGTGCGGGAACAGATCACCAAGGGCGCGCTGGCCGCGGTCCACGACGTATCCGACGGCGGCATCGCGGTGGCGGTCGCCGAAATGGCGCTGGCCAGCGGCATCGGGGCGATGGTGTCGATGGCGACGCCGCGCGGGATCGCCGCGACCTATTTCGCCGAGGACCAGGGGCTGTACCTGGCGACCGTCGACGACGCGCACCTGAACGATTTTCTCCACGCCTCGACCGCCGCCGGCGTCGCGGTCGAACGCATCGGTCGCACCATCGCCGGCCGGTTGGTGTTCGAAACGCGCGACGACGATTTCTGCGTGACGATCGATGCGCTGCGTAGCGCACACGAGGCGTTCTTCCCCACGTTGATGGGCGACGGGGCGAGCTGAGCCAACTCTTATTGCGACGCATCCGCAATTACCTTGCGAATCATTCTCATGCGCGCTATCCGTGCGGTCAAGCGAGAGGGTTCGTCATGGTCGTATGCGTTTGCAATGCCATCCGGGAACGCGAGGTGCGCGAGGCCGCCCGTCGTGGCGCGATCAGCGCGTGCCAGGCCTATGCCCTGTGCGGCAAACAGGCCAAATGCGGCCAGTGCGTTCCCTTCGCGCGCGCCATCATCGACGCCGAACGCGCGGCTGCATAGCATTCGCATTCGCGAAGAAACCGCGGAAAACCGCCAGTTTTCGGC
>DASTEN010000087.1:0-2773 GCA_035709645.1 Sphingomonas sp. | reverse complement strand
GCTCCAGGCAAACTTCGGCCTGTCGTACAAAATCGAACTGGGCCGTGACATGACGCTGACCCCGCGGGTCGATGGCACGTACCAGTCGAAGATCACCTTCATCACCGGCAGCATCCCGCTGATCGAGGAGGATGGCTATTTCGTCGGCAACGCATCGGTCGGGCTGAAATTCGCCAACCGGTTCGAAGTGAGCGCGGGCGTCAACAACGTCCTCGATTCCCGTTACCTCATCCAAGGCAACGCATCGCTGGCGACGCTCGGCTACGCCGAACGCATCTTCGCACGTCCACGCAACTGGTTTGCCCAGGTGTCGGCGTCGTTCTGACGTGTCAGGGGCGGCCGGACGCGATGCCGGGCCCGTTCTGCGCGTGCCTGCGGTCGGTATCGGACGGTGATGGCGGTGTTATGCAACGCCACACCCTGCGCTTCGTTCTGCGCTGATGTGGATCAGGCGCCGTCTGCTCCATGGAAGGAGCTTGCGGTACATGAATGACTATAAGGACGTTTTAGCCGGCAAATGTCCGTTCGGTGGCGATCGCCTGGGCGGGGCGCATACGAAGCCGCCGACGTTGCAGCATTGGTACCCGAACCGGCTGCGGGTGGAGCAGCTGCATCGTAATGGACCGCGCGCTGATCCGCTGGGTGCGGACTTCGATTACAAGGCGGCGTTCGAGGCGATCGATCTCGATGCGCTGAAGGCGGAGATCAAGGCGTTTCTGACGACCTCGGTCGCGTGGTGGCCATCGGATTACGGCAATTACGGACCCCAGATGATCCGCATGGCGTGGCACTCCGCGGGCACGTACCGCATCGCCGACGGCCGCGGTGGAGCGGGGGAGGCGATGCAGCGCTTCGCCCCGGTCGACAGCTGGTGGGACAATGGCAACACCGACAAGTCGCGCCGGCTGATCTGGCCGATCAAGCAGAAATACGGCGCGGCACTGTCCTGGGCGGACCTGATGGTGCTGACCGGCAACTGCGCCCTCGAGATCATGGGCTTTCCCACCTATGGCTTTGCCGGCGGTCGGCATGACGCGTGGGAAGCGGACGATGCGACATATTGGGGACCGGAAGTCGTCGACATGACCACGGTCGACTCCTTCGACAAGATGACCGACCGGTCACAGCGCTGGCGCGGGCAGAACGGCGACCCCGACTATGATCTGGAACAGCCGCTGGCCGCGACCAATCAGGCGATCATCTATGTCGATCCCGAAGGGCCCAACAAAAGCGGCGATCCGATCGAATCGGCGCGGGACATCCGCATAGCCTTTACGCGGATGGCGATGAACGACGAGGAAACCGTCGCGCTGATCGCGGGCGGCCATGCGTTCGGCAAGAGCCATGGCATGGTCAAACCCGACCGGATCGGCGCGCCGCCCGAAATGGCGCCGATCGAGCAGATGGGCCTCGGCTGGCACAATCCGGAGGGTACCGGCGCGGGCGAATTCACGATGACCAACGGCATCGAGGGCAGCTGGACGCCGGATCCGACCCAATGGGACAACAGCTACCTCGAAAACCTGTTCAAGTTCGAATGGGAACAGACGCACAGCCCGGCCGGTGCCCTGCAATGGACACCGGTCGACAAGACCGCGCCGCATACCCCCGACGCGCACATCGCCGGAAAAACGCACCCGCTGATGATGATGACCAGCGATCTGGCACTGAAGATGGACCCGGTCTATCGGCCAATCTGTGAGCGGTTTCTGGCCGACTTCGACTATTTCACCGAACAATTCTCGAAGGCATGGTACAAGCTGACGCACCGCGACATGGGCCCTAAGGAGCGCTATCTGGGGCCAGAGCGGACGATCGAGGACGGCCTGCTGTGGCAGGATCCGATCCCGCCGGTCGATCATCCGCTGGTCGATGCCGGCGACATCGCCGCATTGAAGCAGGCGATCCGCGATACCGGGCTTTCGGTATCCGACCTGGCCTTCACCGCCTTTTCCGCAGCCTCGACGTTTCGGTCGACGGACAAGCGTGGCGGCGCCAATGGCGCGCGCCTTGCGCTTGCGCCGCAAAAGGACTGGGCGATCCATCGTCGGACGCAGCCGGTGATCGCCGGGCTGCGGCGGGTCATGACCGAGTTCAACACTCAGGCGAGCGGCGGCAAGCGCGTGTCGCTTGCCGACCTGATCGTGCTCGGCGGGACGGTGGCGATAGAACGCGCAGTGGCGGACGCCGGTGAGGCGGTGCCGGTGCCGTTCGTGCCGGGCCGCATGGATACGACCGATGCGTTGACCGACGCGGACAGCTTCGAATGGCTGCGGCCGGTGGTCGACGGGTTCCGCAACTATGTCGACGACGCGTTCGACGACGTCGCCGACGGACGCGTGGCGCCCGAGCAACTGTTCCTGGACCGCGCCGCCTTGATGGCGTTGTCGGCACCGGAATGGGTCGTGTTGACAGGAGGGCTCCGCGCGCTGGGCGCCAATTGGGATGGGTCGTCGGACGGCATCTTCACCGATCGCCCCGGCGTGTTGACGACCGATTTCTTCACCGTGCTGACCAGCATGGACTATGAATGGCGCAAGGTGGACGACTACGGTCACCGGTTCCACCTGGTCGATCGCGACGGCGGCGGCGAACGCTTCACGGCGACCCGTAACGACCTGATCTTCGGTGCGAATTCGCAGTTGCGCGCGATCGCCGAAGTCTATGCCGCCGATGACGGGCAGCGGCGGTTCGTCCGCGACTTCGTCGCCGTCTGGACCAAGGTGATGATGGCGGATCGGTTCGACTGCCACCAGTAACCCACCCAAACGCG
>DASTEN010000086.1:0-3936 GCA_035709645.1 Sphingomonas sp. | reverse complement strand
TCGTGCCGTTGCCGGTGATCGTCGTCGCAACCGCCGACCGGCCGGGGACGACGACGGTGACGGTCGGCACGCCTTGCCCGCCCTTCGGCGCAGCGGCGGTCGCGCCGTCCGCCGGCTTGCCACCACCGCGCAGGGCATAGGCGGCCGCCAGCGCGATCAGGACGGCCGCGACGACGATCGCGATGATCCACTTGCGCCGGTTTGGCTGCGCGCGCTCGTCGGTCAGCGCGTACTGCGTATCGTTCCCCTGCATCAACACTCGTCCGTCCCGTATCGTCTGAACCCGCCGCGCCCCCCGCGGCGTGGTGCTCGGCGGCTGTATTAGCGAAATAAGTCACCAAGCTCAAGCGCGGAGAAAACGGTGTCTCCCGCCGCGACGCAAGCGGTTTCGTCACCGAACGCCCGCCTGATGCTACGAAACGGCTGTACCGCGATGAAAGACATTCGTTTTTGTCCGGCGTCGACGGTGATCCGGATCGTTCATCGCGCGTTGCCGCACGCGACGCTAATCGTCGACGAACCGAAAGGAAGAAAGGGTCGAAATGCAGAACTTCACCATCCTGGCCGCTGCCGCGATCGCGGCGCCATTGTCCGCGGCGGCACAGGTGCCCGCACAACCCGTCGCGGTGGTCGACGGAACGATCCTGGACGTGACCGCCGTCGGCAAGACCAGCATGACGCCGGACGTCGCGACGATCCGCGCCGGGGTGGTGACCCAGGCTGCGACCGCCGAGGCCGCGCTGGCCGACAACGCCCAGCGCGTGCAGCGCGTGCTGGCGGCGCTCAAAGCCGCCCGCGTCGCCGACCGCGACATCCAGACGTCGACCATCTCGCTGCAGCCGCAGTACCGCTATGGGGAGAATGTACCGCCGGTCATCACCGGGTACCAGGCGTCGAATACGGTGTCGGTCCGCTTCCGCGACGTCGCGCGGAGCGGCGCGATCCTGGATGCGCTGGTGAAGGTCGGCGCGAATCAGATCGACGGCCCGAGCCTGTCGATCGACAAGCCCGAAGCGGCCGAGGACAGCGCGCGGACCGACGCGATCGCCAAGGCGCGTGCACGCGCCGACGTATACGCCCGTGCGGCCGGTCTGCGCGTCGACCGCATCCTGTCGATCACCGAAGGCGGTGGCGGCTATGCTCCCCCGCCGCCGATGCCGATGATGGCGATGCGGATGGAAAAGGCCGCCGACACGGCCATCGCGCCGGGCGAACAGGATGTGACGGTCACGACGACGGTACGATTCCTGCTGAAGTGAGTGCCTGGGGAGCGTCGGGCCGCCCGGCGCTCCCCGAATTCCGTATCCCCGGGCGCGATGTCGAGGGACGGTTCCCGGCCGGTGGGGTAGCAGCGGCGCGAGATTTCGATACCGTCGATCAGATGCAGGCACACCCCGGCGGAGGCCGGAGCCTTTGGAGATCGAAGCCCGTGCGCCCGACAGCGCTTCGGCCTTCGCCGGAGCACGGCAAGGGTAAAGCGGCTGGATTACGACCTGGCGCGGCCGCGATTGTCCGGCTGCTTGCAATGTTGGAATCCATTTGCTCAGCTCAGAACCGGGCAGGAGCCCCGCTCTCTGACTTCGTCGAATTGCATGATGCGAACGCTGCTTAGCCCCGGCCCTTCAGGGGAGGGGGCGGGTTGGGGCGGTGCCTCATACCACGTGGTCGTGGCGTATCCTTGTCCTCGAACCTGCCCTGAAGGGAAGCGGGTAAAGCGTAGGCAGCTGATTTTGCCGCAAAAGTGACAAAGGTGACAAAAGTGACGAAGGCTGACGAATGAAGCGCGGTATCGCAACTTTTGCCCGCTCTCCGCTGTCGTAAAGGGCGGCGCGCGCAAAGAAAAAGGGGCCGCCCGACGGGCGACCCCTTCTTAGACCCTGTGGTCGCGTCGGGCGTTTAGCGCACCGAACCGCGACGGACCAGGTTGACGATCGCCAGCAGGACGACCGCACCGATCAGCGAGTACAGGAAGCTCATGACGGTGATGCCGTTGTTGATGTTGGCACCGGTCACGAAGCCCGCGATGACCGCGCCGACGATGCCGACGACGATGTTCAGGAAGATGCCCTGCTGCGCGTCCGTGCGCATGATGATGCTGGCGAGCCAACCGACCACGCCACCGACGACCAGCCAAATAATGATACCCATGACCAATCCCTCCGTTACATCCGGCCCTTTCCGGATTGTGTGACGGGAAAATGCGGCAGGCCGTGCTTTTGTTCCGGCGGCGTTTCTAAACGTGGATAAGCGAAACGGCCCGCCTTCACTTAAGAAGACGGGCCGTTCCTGCGGGTGATGCCAGGGGAAGTCGGCATCGGACGACGTGAAACCGTCAGTATTTCTGCTGCCGCTCGTACAGCGAGCGATAGTGCTGGATGCGGGTCACCCGCAGTCCGGGCATGCCCGAACGGTCGATCGCACGCTGCCAGCCGGCGAATTCCTCTGCGGTGAGGCCGTATCGATCGCAGACCTCGTCGATGCTCAGCAGGCCGCCGTTGACCGCCGCCACGACCTCTGCCTTGCGCCGCACGACCCAGCGGGTCGTGGACGGCGGCGGCAGCGTGTCGAGCGTCAGCGGTTCGCCAAGCGGGCCGATGACCTTCGCGGGCCGGATTTTCTGGTTCTCGATCATTCGTACCTCAAAACCGGAAGACGGGCCCGTTGCCGGGTGCCGCCTTCCCATTCTCATCCCTGTGTAACGACCAATAGCGGCCGAGCTTGAACATCCTCTCAAACGCCGCGGTAAACGGCGCCTTCATTCCTCTTTCCACCGTTTCAGGGCGCGGGCGGTCGCCGCGCTGAAGCAGCCGCCAAGCGGCGCCAGCAGCGTGCCGACCGGACGCGACCGATCGATCGCGGACTGCACGTGTGCCGTCGGACTCGCCGCCTGCCGGCTCGCCACGCCCACCAGCAGCACCGCCAGCTCCACCGGGAGCACGGTGACCGCGTGGCCATGAAACCGGGCAAAGCTGAGGTCCAAGAGTCGATCCGCATCCGAGTGTCGGTGTGAAAGCCGTCTTTGGGCCACGAAGCCTGAAGGCCGGGTAAATCCCCTCAGCATTTTGCGCTAAGTCGTTTGTCCCGCTAAGGGACGCGAGCCATGTCCCCCGTTTCGTTCGACCTGCCCGAGCCGCTGAATGCGCGGCGTATCGTCGTCGCCATGTCCGGCGGCGTGGACTCCTCGGTCGTCGCGGCTCTCGCGGCACGCTCGGGCGCGGAGACGATCGGTGTCACGTTGCAACTCTACGATCACGGCGAGGCCGTCGGCCGGGCCGGTGCGTGCTGCGCGGGTCGCGATATTCGCGACGCGCGGAAGGTCTGCGACGATCTGGGCATCGCGCACTATGTCTTCGATCACGCATCCTCGTTCCGCGAGCAGGTGATCGAGGATTTCGCCGACGAATATCTCGCCGGCCGAACGCCGATCCCGTGCGTCAAATGCAACATGGGGCCGAAGTTCACCGACCTCTTCGCGCTCGCCCGCGATCTTGGCGCCGACTGCCTGGCGACCGGCCATTACGTCCGCCGGGTACTGGGGCAGGGCGGGGCCGAACTCCACCGCGCGCTCGATCCGGCGCGCGATCAGAGCTATTTCCTGTTCGCGACGACGCAGGCGCAGCTCGACTATCTCCGCTTCCCGCTGGGCGGCCTGCCCAAGGCGCGGGTGCGCGAGATCGCAGCCGAGATGGGCCTTGGCGTGGCGGGCAAGCCCGACAGCCAGGACATCTGCTTCGTGCCCGATGGCAAGTACGCCGACGTCGTGCGCAAGGTCCGGCCGGGCGCCGACGATGTGGGCGAGATCGTCGACGAGGGCGGCCGTGTGCTCGGCCAGCACCGCGGGATCATCCACTATACGGTCGGCCAGCGCCGCGGGCTCGACATCGGCGGCGGGCACGACCCGCTATACGTCGTGCGACTGGATGCCGCACAAAAACA
>DASTEN010000085.1:0-3623 GCA_035709645.1 Sphingomonas sp. | reverse complement strand
AGGGCTTCGGGACAGGGGGCGGCGGAAGACATGATTGCTGCGACTCATTCGTTCGCTATATGTTCCGTTGATTCCGCCGCCCGGTCAAGGCGTTGCGGAAAGCGGATCGACGGTCGGATCGGGACAGGGTGGTGGCGGATCAGGGCAGTGAACATGGCAGGGCAGGGCCCGATCACGACCATATCGGCCGGCGTCTGCGCACGCTGGAGGAATGCGCCCTCCACAAGCGGACCCTGCGCCTGACCTGTCCGGCCTGCGACCATGTCCGCGTCCTCGACGCGGTGGCATTGTGGTGGCTGTTCCAGCGCCGCGGATGGGACGGGACGCTCGGGCTGGTAGGCCGGCGGCTATGCTGCTCCGTCTGCCAGACGGCGGGGCAGGTTCGGCGTCCGCGTCTGGTGATCGGTCGCGACGCGCCGACCGGCGCACCCTTGCCCTATCCGGATGCCGCGACGTGGAAGAGACTTGTCTCGCGATACCGGTCGTGATCGAAGGCGGGAATGTGTAACCTTTACAACATCAAGGTCGACCCTCGCAGCTATTTCGATACACTCGCCGCGGTCGATGATGCGGCCAACGTCCTGGCGGTCGAGAAGGATTACGCCGCACCCGGCAAGCCCGGCTATGTCGTCCGGCTGGAGGACGGTGAGCGCGTGCTCAGCACGATGCGCTGGGGCTTTCCGACCCGCAAACCGCGCAAGCGGCCGGCGCGTGAGGGAGAACTGCCTTTCCTTTACGACTGGTGGACCAACGCGCGGAACATGCAGAGCAATATGTGGAAGCCGTGGCTGCTGAAGGTTCAGCATCGCTGCCTCGTGCCCTTCACGCGCTTTGCCGAACCCAAGGCCGCCGCTGACCGGCAGGCACCCGGCGACACCAACTGGTGGTTCACCGTCGAGGATCAGCCAGCGCCGTGCTTCGCCGGACTGTGGAAGGTCGACCAGGACCATGACCGGGTCTATGCGTTCTGCACGACCGAGCCCAATCCGCTGGTCGCGCCCAAGCATCCCAAGGCGATGCCGGTCATCCTGCTCGCCGAGGATCAGGAGCGCTGGCTGACCGCGCCTGTCGAGGAGGCGGTGACGATGCTGAATGCCTATCCCTCGCAGCTGATGAGCGTCGCCTGACCGTGGCCCGCAACCGCTATTATGACGGACAGCCGAGCGATCACTTCGACGGCACGCGCTTCTTCAATCCGGGGCAGGCCAGCACCGACCGGGGCCTGCGCGCGATGCTGCGCTGGAAGCTGGCGGGCGGTGCTGCCAGGTGGCCGAAGTCAGTGCCGGTCACGTCTGCCAAGCCCGAGGCGCGCGTGGACGGCCTGTGCGTGACGATGGTGGGCCATGCGTCGCTGCTGATCCAGGCGGCAGGGGTGAACATCCTCACCGACCCGGTCTGGTCGAAGCGCGCCAGCCCGTTCCGCTGCGTTGGACCGAAGCGGGTGACCGCGCCGGGGATCGCGTTCGAGGATCTGCCGCCGATCGATGTCGTGCTGCTGAGCCATGCCCATTACGACCATCTCGACCTCGACACGCTGCGGCGCCTTCAGGCCGCGCACGATCCGCTCATGGCGATGCCGCTCGGCAACGATGCGGTCGTCCGGGCAGCGGTGCCGGCCGCGCGATGCGTGACCGGTGACTGGTGGAGCCGGCTCGACCTCGGCAGCGGCATCGCGACGACGCTGACTCCGGCCAACCACTGGTCGAACCGCTGGCCGAGCGACACGCGCATGACGCTGTGGAGCGGGCATTATCTCGACACGCCTTCCGGGACGATCTGGTTCGTCGGCGACACCGGCTATGGCGATGGACGCATCTTCGGCGAGGTGCGCGGGCGGTTGGGTGCGCCCGATGTCGCGCTCATCCCGATCGGAGCCTATGCGCCGCGATGGTTCATGGCCGCACAGCATGTCGATCCAGCCGAGGCCGTGCGGATCTTCACAGACGTGGGGGCAGGACGTGCGCTGGGCATTCATTGGGGGACCTTCCAGCTGACCGACGAGGCCCGCGAAGCGCCGGTCGCGGAACTGGCGACAGCGCTGGACGCGGCGCGCATCGCCCCGGACCGCTTCGTCGCGGCGGAAGCGGGCGGCGTCTACCGCTTCGGCTAGAGCATCTCCAAGGGCACGCGTCCCTTGGGGGGCGGGAATAGGTCATCGAGGCGAGCGAGGGCATCCGCATCGAGCGTCAGGTCGGCCGCCGCCCGGTTATCCCGCACATGCGCGCTGCGCCCCGCCTTGGGGATGGCGATGACATCGTCCCAGGCCAGCAGCCAGGCCAGCGCCACCTGCGCCGGCGTCGCGCCGAGTTCGTCGGCGAGCGTGCGCAATCCGGGATGCGCGACGAGGCGCCCCTGCTCGACCGGGCTGTAGGCCATGGTCGGAATGCCGCGCCCAGCAAGCCAGGGCAGCAGGTCGTGCTCGGGACCGCGCCGGGTCAGATTATAGAGGATCTGGTCGGTCGCGCACGCCGCGCCGCCGCTGGCGACCAGCTCCTCCATATCGTCGGTATCGAGATTGCTGACGCCCCAGCGCAGGATCTTGCCCGCCTCCACCAGCCGCTCCATCGCCTCCACGGTCTCGGCCAGCCGCACGCTGCCGCGCCAATGCAGCAGGTAGAGATCGAGCCGGTCGGTGCCGAGCCGCGCCAGACTGGCCTCGCACGCGCGCGGCAGGCGATCACGCGACGCATTCTGCGGATAGGCCTTGCTGACCAGGAAGATGTCGTCGCGCCGACCCGCGATTGCCTCGCCGACCAGCCTTTCGGACTCGCCATCGGCATACATCTCTGCGGTGTCGATCAGCGTCAGGCCGAGGTCGATGCCCTCCCGCAAGGCGGCGATCTCGTCTGCGCGTCGGCGGCGGTCCTCCGCCATCATCCAGGTGCCTTGGCCAAGCGCGGGGACGGCGGTGCCGTCTGGCAAGCGGATCGTCTTCATGCCGAACCCAACGTTCCATGGGAATTTCCGAGCCACGCCGAAGTTGTAGGCAGTCCTCCGCGTCGATGCTCAGGCGCATGTTCCCAATTCGTTCCGAATACGATAAGCTCGGCGGCATGGTCACCCGCAAGATCATCCACGTCGATATGGACGCTTTTTTCGCGTCGGTGGAGCAGCGTGACGATCCGACGCTTCGCGGCAAGCCGGTCGCGGTCGGCTCCGCCGCGGCGCGCGGCGTGGTCGCAGCGGCGAGCTACGAGGCGCGAACGTTCGGCGTGCGGTCGGCGCTGCCTTCGGTCACGGCGCTGCGTCGCTGTCCCGACCTGATCTTCGTGCGGCCGCGATTCGAGGTCTATCGCGATGTCTCCCGCCGGATCCATGCGATCTTCGCGCGCTACACCGACCTGATCCGGCCGCTCTCACTCGACGAGGCCTATCTCGACGTGACTGCCGACAAGCAGGGACTGGAAACGGCATGGCGGACTGCCAAGGCGATCCGCGCCGACATCCTTGCCGAGACGGGGCTGACGTCGTCGGCCGGCATTTCCTACAACAAGTTCCTCGCCAAGCTCGCCTCCGACCACCGCAAGCCCAATGGCCAGTTCGCGGTCACGCCCGAGATGGGCGGGGCCTGGGTCGAGACGCTGCCGGTCGACCGTTTCCACGGTGTCGGACCGGTCACGGCC
>DASTEN010000084.1:0-11307 GCA_035709645.1 Sphingomonas sp. | reverse complement strand
TCGTGGGCCAGGCACAGCGCTTCGGTCAGATCCTCGTTCAATCCCAGCGCGCGCGCGATGGTGCGGCCGATCTGCGCGACTTCGATGCTGTGGGTCAGCCGGACGCGAAAATGATCGCCGTCGGGCGCCAGGAACACCTGGGTCTTGTGGCGCAGCCGGCGAAAGCTGATCGAATGGATGATACGGTCGCGGTCGCGCTGGAACGCGTCGCGCGGTCCCCGCGCCGACCCGCCGGGTTCGTCATGGCGACGCCCCCGCGACGTGTCGGGATCGGCCGCCCAGCGCGCGCGGCGAATCACTTCGCGGGAAGCCTGCTGACCTTCTGTCCTGCCGGGCTCTGCCACGCGAACGCGGACGTGCCGTCTTTCTTTAGGGTGTTGACGAGAGCCATGGCCTCTTCTTGCGATTTGAACGGTCCCGTCAACAGGCGGTTGGTCGCGCGCAACGGGGTCGTATAGGCTCCCTTGCCCTTCAGCGCCGACGATTTGCCCGTCACGCGCTTCCAATCCTTGCCAAGATCGTCCTCGTTCGCGCCGCCCGCGACCTGGACCCACCAGCGCTGCGGCTCGGCCTTGGCAGGGTCGGCCTTCTTGGTTTCGGCGACCTTCTTGCCCTTGATCTTCGCATCCGCGTCCGCCTTGGCCTTGGCATCGGCGAGCTTTTTCGACTTGGGATCCACCGTCCTCGCGTCGGCGAGCGCCTTGGCCTCCGCCTTTTTCTCGGCCGCAGTCTTCTTGGCGTCGGCAGGCTTCGTCGCCTTGACGGCATCCGGCTCGCCCGCGGCCGCCCTCACGGTGCGCGACGGCCTGGTCGCCGGGCGCGGGGCAGCGACTTCCAGCTCGGCTGCCGGCACGTCGATCTTGTCGATAATCGAGGCCAGCATCTGCGTGTTGCGACGCGCGACATCGGCTGTGCGGACAACAGCGGCCGGGCGGGCAGCGGGCGCCGCGCGCATCGGCGCTGGCGTAGGTGCCGGTGCGGGCACAGGCACAGGCGCGGAAAGCGGCGTCGTCACCGGTCGGCGCGTCGGCAAGGTCACGACCTCCACAGGCACCGCTGGCGTCGACGTCGCGCTCGCCGCGGGGATAGGCGCCGCCGGGATAGTCGCCGCTGGGACGGCCGCGGTCGTGGCAGGAGCGGAAGCCGTGGCGGGCGCGGGATCCGGCGGCGCGACGGGCGGCGCGACGGGCGGCGCGACGAACGTCGACGATGCCCGGACGACGGTCTGCGACGGTGCCGCGGCCAACGGTGACGGGACCGGGATGGGCACGCGCGAGGCGAACCCTACCGGTGCTGGTGCGGGTGCCGGTGGCGTAACCGGCGCCGGCGTGGGGGTAGGCGCGGGTGCGGGAACACTCACCGGCGCCGGTGCCGGCGTCGGCCTGGTCGGCAGCGGTGCGGCGACCGGTGACCGGAGGTCGCGGCTGGCCAGCTGGGTGGCGCCTTGCGCGCCCGGGACCGGCGCCATCCGGGCATCGGCCATCCGCGTCGGGCTGGGCGACAATTGACCGAAATGGACCGCGAATGCGCGATCGGTGACGGGCAGGCTGGTCAGCCGCGCCAGGAACGGCGCCAGCGCCGCGCCGCCGTTCATCATGTTGGTTGCGATCTGCCGCGCGCCGGCCTGGTCGCCGGCCATCGCCAGCACGAAGGCCCAGGCGCGCCACGCCGCGCGATCGTTGCGTCGCAGCAGCGGGTCGAGCAGCGTCAGCGCCTCGTCGCGCTTGCCCGCGATGCCCAGCGACAGTCCCAGCCGCCGTGTCGTTTCATCGTCCGGCGACAGCGTCAGCGCCCGGCGATAGTCGCTTTGCGCCAAGGCCCCCTGCCCGGTCAGATCATAGGCGAGCCCGCGTTGGGGCAGATAGCCATTCATCGAAACCCCGGCGCGATCGGCCTGCGCGAACAGCCGCAACGCCTCGACCGGGCGTTCCATCGCGACCAGGATCGACGCGCGCGCGGCGAACAGGCGCGGGTTGTTGGCATCCACCGCCTGCGCGCGGGCGAGGAAGCCCAACGCCGCCGGCGTGTCCGCCAGCCGGACGCTCAGTTCGCTGGCCTGAAGCAGCGCGGATACGTCGCGTGGACTTTGCGCCAGCACGCGCATCTGTGCCGCCAGGGCATCGGCCGTCGGTGTCGGCGCGGGCATCAGCTGCTGCGCGACGCCGACAGCGGGAAGAGCGAGGAGCGCGACCGCTGCGACGCCGGAGCGAAGAAATCGTTTCATCGGTGACCGTCATTGTGCGCCAGTGCGCCTGAACCTGCGCTGTCAGCCACGCACCCCCGCGGTGAACCGTCTGAAAATAGAGGTGAAAACCAAGAAACGGGGTATCGGCGACTGCGCATTGCCCCCGCTGCCTAGCAGGTCGCGGCGCGGACGGGGAGTCGGGGCGCCGCCGCCTTCGTCGCCGTTTTGTGTCGGGATGGCGCGTATGCGGGGCTTCGGTCCGGGCTCGGGGCTAAGGCCGTCGATCGATCCGCTTCGGCCTGAGGGGTGAAGGGGCGAGCGGTGGGCGGCGTCGCGCGATCCGGGCACGGGCCCGTCGCACCGACCGGGACCCGGCGGATTTGACAGCGTGGGATGCTTTGCAGCCGTGGGGTCACCCGGTCAGGGCATCGTCAACGAACGCGCGGTCCGTGGGGCGCTTTGCGGACACGGGGTCATCCCTCCGTCAGGCCTGCGGCCTGCCCCTCCCTGGCAGAAGCGGATCGGGGCGGTTCGAGGGTTTCGCTGTGACGCATGCCGACGGACGCCGCCTGCGGGAGGGGGATACGAGACGTTCGTGGCGCGGTGACGGGGTGGGCTGCGCGGGAGAATTGTCTGGCCCGCCCCCTCCTCCATGCTGCGCATCGTGCCCCTCCCCGTGCCGGGGAGGATTTGGGCGTCACGATGCTGGGGGTGTTCGTCCCCTCCCCGTGCCGGGGACGGTAAGGGCGCTTCCATGCCGGCAGAGTGCCCGCCCCTTCCGGTGGCGGCGGAACTTGCCCCCAAACGAAAACGGGCGCCGGTTGCCCGACGCCCGTTCCCGATCTCAGCCGATCCGGCTTACTGGTTGTTCTGCCGATGCAGGAACCGCGGGATGTCGAGCGGGGCCTTGCCCTCGCCGTCATCCTCGGCCTTCGGGGCGCGGCCCGACATGCGTTCGAACAGCGTACCGCCCATCTTCACCCGCGGCGTCGGTTCGACCGGCGCGGCCGGTTCGTCGGTGCCACCCGTCAGCCAGCGACGGCGAACCGACGGTTCGGCCGGCATGTCGCCATAGGGCTGCGGTTGCGCGGGTGCCTGCGACGGGGGCACGTCCATCATCGCTTCCGAACCGAGCACCAGTTCGTCATCCTCGGCGCGCGCAGCGACGGCGGCAGGCGACGACACATGGGTCGGTTCGTCGTAGCCGCCCGCGTCGACCTGCGTCGGAACCGGCGCGGTGGTGCCATAGGTGTCTTCCGGTGCCGGCGAGGGCGGCGCAGCGGCCGGCTGCGCGGCGACCGGTGCCGGGGCGGCGGCCGGCTCCGCACGGCGCGGCGCGTTGAACGAGAACACGCGCGGTGCCTCTGCGACCGGGGCCGGCGGGGCTTCGCCCTCTGCCATCGCCTCTATGCCGGTCGCGACGACCGACACGCGGATCTTGCCTTCCAGGTCCGGGTTGAACGCCGAACCCCAGATGATGTTCGCATCCGGATCGACCAGTTCGCGGATGTGGTTCGCGGCTTCGTCGACTTCCAGCAGGCGCATATCGTCGCCGCCGGTGATCGACACGATGACGCCCTTGGCACCGCGCATCGACACGCCGTCGAGCAGCGGGTTGGCGATCGCCTTCTGCGCCGCTTCGATCGCGCGATTGTCGCCCGACGCTTCGCCGGTGCCCATCATCGCCTTGCCCATTTCCTGCATCACCGACCGCACGTCGGCGAAGTCGAGGTTGATCAGGCCCGGCATGACCATCAGGTCGGTGATGCCGCGCACGCCCTGCTGCAGCACCTCGTCGGCCAGCTCGAACGCTTCCTTGAAGGTCGTGTTGGCGTTGGCGATCAGGAACAGATTCTGGTTCGGGATCACGATCAGCGTGTCGACGAACTTCTGCAGTTCCTCGATACCCGCCTCGGCCGACTGCGCACGGCGCTTGCCTTCGAACGCGAACGGCTTGGTCACCACGCCGACGGTCAGGATGCCCATGTCGCGCGCCGCCTTGGCGATCACGGGGGCCGCACCGGTGCCGGTGCCGCCGCCCATGCCGGCGGCGATGAACACCATGTGGCAACCCTCAAGCTGCTTGGCGAGGCTTTCGATCGTCTCCTCGGCCGCGGCGCGACCGATCTCGGGCCGGCTGCCGGCGCCCAACCCTTGCGTGATCTTGGTGCCCAGCTGGATGCGCGTCGGCGCGTCCGACTGCTTCAGCGCCTGCGCGTCGGTGTTGGCGACAAGGAACTCGACCCCCTGCACTTCGGCGCGGATCATGTTCGCGATCGCGTTGCCGCCCGCGCCGCCGACACCGATCACGCTGATGCGCGGCGTCAGCTCATCGACGTCGGGGGGAAGGAATTCGATGCTCATGCCCTGGTCTCCCAAGGACCCCAACTACTCCGGGGCCCACCTGTTTACTGTCCCGTTTTGCACCAACACTCTGCCTGCGACTAGGCCAAAACGGGGTGCGCCGTCGCAAAACGTTAATAATTCGCCCGAAACGCCGACATCAGCCGCTGCAACAGCGCGCCGCCCTTGGGCCGCGACACCATCTGTCCGCCGCTCGGTTCGATCGCGCGCAGGTCGATCGGGTTGGACGCGGCAAAGGCGGCAAGCCCGGCGAGCGTCGCGAACGCCGGTCCCGAATGCGCGTCGGGCAGCGCCGACAGCCCGCGTGGGCGCCCGACCCGCACCGCCCGCCCCAGCGCCTGTTGCGCGTAATCGGCGATGCCGCGCAGTTCCGATCCGCCGCCGGTCAGCACGATCTGTCGCCCGACCGGATCGTCGAAGTTCAGCCGCTTCAACTCCTTCGTCACCTCCGCCATCAGCCGTTCGAGCCGCTGGCGGATCACGGTGTTCAGCTGGGCGCGGGTGATGCGCGTCGCCTCCGCCTCGCCCTCATGGCTGATCGGGGCGACGTCGATCATTTCGTGGTGATCGCGCGGGCTCATGTTGGCCGAGCCGTGAAAGCACTTCATCCGCTCCGCCTGCGCGCGTCGCGTGCCGAAGGCGGATGCGATATCGTCGGTTATGTCGGCCGCGCCCATGCCGATCGACGCCAGGCTGGCGAGCACGCCTTCGCGGAACACGCTGACGTTCGTCACGCCCGCGCCGATTTCGACCAGCGCGACACCCAGCTCGCGCTCTTCCTCGGACAGGCACGACAGACCGGTCGCGACGGGGGCGGCGATGATCGACTTGACCTCCAGATGCGCGGAACGGACGCACAGGTCGAGGTTTCGGACCGGCGAGCCGTCGGTCGCGACGACGTGGATGTCGACGCCCAGCTTGTCGGCATGGAGGCCCAACGGGTTGCGCACGCCGTTGCGCCCGTCGAGCGTGTAGCGCATCGGCTGGGCGTGGAGCACCATCCGCCCGCCGGGATCGATCGCGCTGCGCCCGGCGCGCAGCAGGTCGTCGATGTCGGCCTGTTCGACGCGGTGGCCGCCCAGGTCGACCTCCAACTTCACCACATCGCTGACGAGGCCGCCGGCGGAGAAGCTGACCCAGACATCCTCGATATTCAGGCCCGCGATCCGCTCCGCCTGTTCGACCGCCTCGCGCACCGCGGCCTCGGTCGCGTGCACGTCGCTGATATAGCCGCGCTGGACACCGCGGCTTTCACGCTGGCCGGTGCCGAGCACGACCAGTTCGCCGCCATCGCCCTTCTGCGCGATCAGTGCCGACACCTTCGACGACCCGATGTCGAGCGCGGTGATGAGATCTTCCGGTCCCGTCTTCGCCATTGCCTTGCCCCTGTTCCCGCCTGCCCGTAACGCCCTATAAACATTTCCGTTCGTGCTGAGTAGCGGCTGAGCGAAGGCGAAGACGCGGATCGAAGCACCCTTCGATACGCCATTTCGACAGGCTCAATGGCTACTCAGGACGAGCGGTGATGTTCGATCAGGCGCCCTCCCCGCTGATCGTCTTCGCATTGGTCGCTCCGCCCGGCAATCGCAGCACCATGCGCGTCGGATCGCGCAGGTCGAAGCTCAGATATCCGCGCCCGAGCAGCCGGTCGCGCGCGTCGAGTTGCGAGAATTTGGCGAGCGCCCTGGCCGCGGCATCCTCACCCTCGGGCAGCGACAGCTTTTCGCCGCTGGCGAACAGCAGGTCCCAGCGGCGATCGCCGACCCAGGTCGCCGCCTTGACCAGCCGCTTGAACTGCGGAGCGGCGGTCATCAGCGTCTGATATTGCGGCTCGCGTTCGTTGGCGCCGTCACCGATCACCAGCGGCAATGGCGGCATCGCGTCGGGCGAGACGGGCTCCAGCGGCTTGCCGGTCACGTCGATCAGCATCAGCTGGCCATGGTTCTGCCAGATCGCCACGGGTTCGCGCTCGACGATGTCGATCACCAACATGTCGGGCAGCCGCCGCGACACGCGCGCGTCCGCGATCCAGGGATAGTCTAGCAAGCGGCTGCGCACGCCCTCCAGGTCGATCAGCGGCATCGCCCGGCTGCGCTGATCCAGCGCGACGGCATAGATCGTCATCCGGTCCATGCGGTTGGTGCCGGTGACTTCGATCCGGTCGACCTTCAGCCCCGCACGCCCGACCGTTTCGGCAAGCGCGGTGCCGATCGTGCCCGGAATGCCCAGCCACGCCGCCATGACGATCAGGACGCCCAAGGCCGCGGCGAACATCGACCAGCCGGTCGCCTTCCGAAGCGTCTGTTCGCTGACCGGGATCGCCGCGACGGCGCGGTCGAGCAGGCCGACCTTCTTCGCCGGCTTGCGACCGCCCCGCCCCGTCTGCGGACGGCGCTTCAGCGTGCGTTTGGCGGGCGCGCGGCTCATTTCCGTCCGAGCGCCTCGTCGACGATCCACTGGACCAGTTGCGGGTAGCTGATCCCGCAATGCGCGGCCTGTTCGGGGACCAGGCTCAAGGGCGTCATGCCCGGCTGGGTGTTGACCTCCAGCAGGAACAGCCCGTCGACCCCGCGTTCGTCGTCCCAACGGAAGTCGGAACGCGACGCCCCCTTGCACCCCAGCAGGCGGTGCGCGTCCGCGGCGATCCGCTTGCACGCATCGGTGATGTCGTCGGGAATTTGCGCAGGGAAGACGTGCTCGGTCATCCCGTCGGTGTATTTGGCGTCGAAATCGTACCAGCCCGACTTCGGCCGCAGTTCGGTGACGCCGAGCGCGCGGTCGCCGAGCACCGCGGTCGTCAGCTCGCGCCCACGGATATAGGGTTCGGCCAGCAGTTCTTCGAAGTCCTGCCATGGCCCCGCGACGTCCCGGCCGATCGGCGAGCCGAAATTGCCCTCGTCGGTGACGATCGCGACGCCCAGCGACGATCCTTCGTTGACCGGCTTCACCACATAGGGTCGTGGCAACGGATCCCCCTCGAACAGCTCCGCCGACTTGACCATCCGCCCGCCGGGCATCGGGATGCCGTGGGGAACGAGCTGGTTCTTGGTCAGCACCTTGTCGACCGCGATCACCGACGTCGCGAGGCCACTGTGGGTGTACGGGATGCCCATCAGGTCGAGCATGCCCTGCACGGTTCCATCCTCCCCCGGCGCGCCGTGGAGCGCGTTGAAGACGAGGTCGGGCTTTGCCTCGGCCAGACGCGCGGCGACGTTGCGGTCCATGTCGATCCGCGTGACGCGGTGGCCGAGCGAGTCCAGTGCATCGGCGACGCCGGCACCCGACATCAGCGAAACCGGACGCTCGCCCGACCAGCCGCCCATCAGGACGACGATGTGAAGGGCATCTTTAGCCCTCTCCCCTTCAGGGGAGAGGGTTGGGAGAGGGGTCGCGCCGCGAGCGACGGGGTCGTTACTCATGCCCCTCTCCCAGACCCTCTCCCCGCGAACGGGGAGAGGGAGCCTTGCCGACCCCCACCCGCTGGATTTCCCATTCCAGCGCGATCCCGCTCGCCGCCTTCACCCGTGCCCGCACGTCTTCGCCCAACCCCTCGATATCCGCGCTCGTCGCGGTTCCTGTGTTCAGGAGGAAATTCGTATGTTTTTCGCTGACCTGCGCACCCCCGCGGGTCAGTCCGCGACAGCCCGCGGCATCGACCAGCGCCCAGGCCTTGTGCCCGTCCGGGTTCTTGAAGGTCGATCCGCCCGTCTTGCTGCGCAGCGGCTGCGAGGCTTCGCGGGCGGCGGCGATCCGGTCCATCTCGGCCTGGATCGCCGCCGGCTCCCCCGTCTCGCCGCGGAAGGTCGCGCCGACCACGATCGCGCCCTCGGGCAGCGTCGAGTGGCGATAGGTGTAGCCGAGCTCGTCGACCGTCAGCGTCCGCAATTCGCCCGTCCGCAGGACCACGTCCGCGGACACCAGCACGTCGGCGGTCTCCTTGCCGTACGCGCCGCCGTTCATCCGCACGAAGCCGCCGACCGTGCCGGGGATCGATCGTAGGAATTCGACGCCGGCGATGCCCGCATCGCGCGCGGTCGAGGACACCAGGATGCCGCTCGCCCCACCGCCGCAGGTCAGCGTCAGGCCATCGGCCGAAACCTTGGCGAAGGGCTTGCCCAAGCGCACGACGACGCCGGGCACGCCACCATCGCGGACGATCAGGTTCGAGCCGAGGCCGAGCGCCATGACCGGCACATCGGTCGCGAGCGCCCGGAGGAAGGCGCAGAGGTCGTCGATGTCGGCAGGCTCGAACAGCCACGCGGCGGCGCCGCCGGATTTGAACCACACCAGCGGGGCGAGTGGGGCGTTGGGGGTGAGTTTTCCGCGAACCGCCACATCCTCCCCGGCACGGGGAGGGGGACCGTTCGAAGAACGGTGGAGGGGGCTCTCCGCAGAGGACGACGCTCGTGGCGCCCCCCCTCCACCGGCTGCGCCGGTCCCCCTCCCCGTGCCGGGGAGGATTTCGCTCACTTCCAACCCCACAGCTTCGCCCAGGCCTGGAACGCCTTCACATTCGCCTCGGCCGCCTTTTCCGTCACGTCCTGCGCCGCGGCGACCTGCTTGCCCGCGTCGAGCATCTTTTGCGCGGCATCGAGCTGTGCCTTCTGCGCCAGCAGGATTTCGCGCTGCATGTCGACCGCGATCGAGAAGAAATCGCTCATGCCCGCTTTCCTTCGATCCGCTCAGCGAGGCCCGCCGCCCATTTTGTGATGTCGCCGGCGCCCAGGCAGATCACCTGATCCCCGGGACCGATCTCGCCCGCCAGCACGCCGGCCAGATCGTCTGCGTCGGCAACCGTCGCCGCCTGACGATGCCCGCGGCGCTTCAGCCCCTCGACCAGCGCATCGGCATCGACGCCTTCGATTGGCGCTTCGCCCGCGGCGTAGACCGGGGTCACATAGACCGCATCGGCGTCATTGAACGCGCCCTGGAAGTCGTCCATCAGATTGCCGAGCCGCGAGAAACGATGCGGCTGGACGACCGCGATCACCTTGCCCTGAGCGCTCTCGCGCGCCGCCGACAGCACCGCGCGGATTTCGACCGGGTGATGACCGTAATCGTCGATGATTGTCGCTCCCGCCACCTCACCGACCTTTGTGAAGCGCCGCTTGACGCCCGAGAAGCGTTCGAAACCTTTCTGGATCGTCGCATCGTCGATGCCGAGTTCCAGGGCCACCCCGATCGCGGCCAGCGCGTTCTGGACATTGTGGCGCCCGGGCATCGGCAGGTCGATTCCCTCGATCGAGCGGACCGATCCGTCGCGGTGGCGGATCAGCGCCTCGAACCGGTTGCCGCCCGGATAGGGCGTGACGTTGACGCCGCGCACGTCGGCGGAGGCGGCGAAGCCATAGGTGACGATCCGCCGGTCGCGCACGCGCGGGATCAGCGCCTGCACCTCCGGATGGTCGAGGCACAGCAGCGCCGCACCATAAAAGGGTACGTTCTCGACGAATTCGACGTACGCGTCCTTAGCGCGTTCGAAGCTGCCGTAGTGGTCAAGGTGTTCGGGATCGATGTTGGTCACGACCGCGATCGTACCGTCGAGCCGCAGGAAGCTGCCGTCGCTCTCATCAGCCTCGACCACCATCCAGTCGCTGGCGCCGAGACGCGCGTTCGAGCCATAGCTGTTTATGATCCCGCCGTTGATGACGGTCGGGTCGACCCCGCCCGCATCCAGCAGCGCGGCGACCATCGACGTCGTCGTGGTCTTGCCATGCGTGCCCGCGACCGCGACGGTCGATTTCAGCCGCATCAGTTCGGCGAGCATTTCCGCGCGGCGGACGACCGGGATGCGGTTGCTAAGCGCGGCCTCGACCTCCGGATTGCCACGCTTGACTGCGGTCGAGGTGACGACGACCGCGGCGTCGGTCACGTTCTCCGCCGCATGGCCGATCGTCACCGCAATGCCGCGCTTTCGCAAGCCTTCGATCACATAGCCTTCGGCCACGTCGCTACCCTGCACCTGGTAGCCCAGGTTATGCATCACCTCGGCAATACCCGACATGCCGATGCCGCCGATGCCGACGAAGTGGATGGTACCGATGTCGGTCGCGACGCCCTTCACTGCGCAATCCTCCCCGGCACGGGGAGGGGGACCGCCGCGAAGCGGTGGTGGAGGGGGCGGGCCGCGAGCGACTCGTTCGTGGAGCCCCCCCTCCGTCGCGCTGGCGCGCGCCACCTCCCCGTCCCGGGGAGGATTTTGCTACGGCTCACGCGAACGCCTCCTTGCGCTGAGCGCTGACCACGGGTGGCCGCGCGGGCTTCGCGTCGATGCTCTCGACCAGATCGGCCAGGTCGCGCGCGGCGTGCGGGCGACCGCAGCTGCGCGCCCGCGTGGCGGCGTTGGCCAGGCCGTCGGTATCGAGGCCCAGCCGCTGCATCTGCTTGGCGAGTTCGGCGGCCGTGAACGCGCCTTGCGTAATCGTGCGCGCGCCGCCCGCCTTCGTGATCTCTCGCGCGTTCGCCGTCTGGTGGTCGTCGGTCGCGATCGGCAAGGGGACCAGGATCGCAGGTCGGCCGGCGGCGGTCAGTTCGGCGATGGTCGATGCGCCGGCGCGGGCAATGACCAGATGCGTCCAGGCGAGATGTTCGGGCAGGTCGGGAAGATAGGTCGCGGTTTCGGCCGGGATGCCGTGTTCGGCGTACTTCGCACGCACCGCGTCGATATCCTCGATCCGCGCCTGGTGCGTGACCTGCAACCGGCGGCGAAAGTGCACCGGCAGCAGCGCCAAACCATCGGGCACGACCTGGCTCAGCAC
>DASTEN010000083.1:0-5284 GCA_035709645.1 Sphingomonas sp. | reverse complement strand
CGCGGTGTCGATCAGCGTTTCGCCCTTCTTCACGCTCGATTGGGCGGCGTGCATGTTGACGACGTCGGCGCCCAGCCGCTTGCCCGCGATCTCGAAGCTCAGCAGCGTGCGTGTCGAGTTTTCGAAGAAGGCGTTGATCTGCGTGATGCCCGCCAGCCGCCCGTCGCCCCTGGCGCGGGTGCGGTTCGCCTCGATCCACCCCTCCGCCTCGTCGAGCAGAAACAGGATCTCGTGCGGCTGAAGACCGGCGATTCCCGTCAGGTCGCGATGTGGAAAGGCGGCGCGCCCCTGGGGGTAGGCGTGGCGGTGGTGCGCGATCAAAGACATTAAAGCGGCTGCCTAATGCGCCGGCCGCCGGGGGGCAATCGCCAAAGAACACCGATTCGTCGCACGACGGTTGTCGCCGTCGCGCCGAGCGTGGAATCGCGATTTCGACAGGGGAAGGGCGAGTCGCGCGAGTTTTTGCGAGGGCGGGAATGGCAACAGCATATCGGCCGGTCATGACGGACCGGGCAGTGGCGCGCAGGCGCACGGCCCGCCTGACGGCCAACAGCGCGATCGCGGTCGCGGGCGAATTGACGGAAATCTCCGCTTACGGATGCCGCGTGGTTATCCCGGTCGATCCGGCGCTGGCCGGTGCGATCGAGCTGAGCCTGGACGGTGCGGCGCCGGTCGGCGCGCAGGTGATCTGGAATCGCGCCGGCGTGCTCGCCTGCCGATTCGACGCCCCCATGTCGCGCGCCCAGCTCCGCGCGCTGACCATCCAGGACAACTGACCTCAGACATTCACCAGCGCGTCGATCGCCGCCTGCAGGATATGCGCGGCGGCGAGCGAATCGACGCGTTCGGCGCGCTTGGCGCGGCTCAGATCCTGCTCAATCATCACGCGTTCGACCGCGACCGTCGACCAGCGTTCGTCCCACAGCAGGATCGGCAGGTTCCAGTCGGCCAAGTTGCGGGCGAAGGCGCGCGTCGATTGCGTGCGCGGCGAATCGGTGCCGTCGAGGTTCAAGGGCAGGCCGACGACGACGCCCCGGACCGACTGCGGCGTCAGCATCGCGGCGAGCACCGCCTTGTCCGCGGTGAACTTCGTGCGGCGCACCAGCGGGGCGGGGGAGGCGAAGCTCCAGCCGGCGTCGCAGAGCGCCGTGCCGATCGTCTTCGTGCCGACGTCGAGCCCCAGCAGGCGCCCGCCGCTGGGAAGCGCGGCGCGGAATTCGGCGGTGACGGTGGTGATCATCGCGCAGCCCTGCGAAACGCCGCCAGCCGCTTTGCCGCATCGGCGCGAACATTCGCCCAGAACAGGCTGTAGTCATAGACGTGGTAGTTGTTGCCGGGCAGCACGTAGGGGCCGACGTCCGGCCCTTCGCCGATCATCAGCAACCCGCGGCCTTCGCACGCGGCCGGCACGCGGCCCGGTTCCAGCGTGGCGGTGCTCAGGTCGGCGCTCGGGAACAGAGTGCCCAGGTTCGCACTCGCGGGTGCGGTGCCGCCGGCCGTCCCGGTTAGCGGGTTAGTGCAGACCATCGGCGAATCCCGGCGCGACTGGCCGTTGAAGCCGGTCGTCGCGTCGAAGGTGTCGAAGATCAGCGAGGCATCGGCCGGCGCGGCGAATGTCTGCCACGACAGTAGGCAGCCGGCCTGATCGGCGCGCGCGCATTCGCGCAGGCCCAGCGCGGCGATATCGGTTGTGCGCGACACCGGCCAGCCGACGACATAGGCTGCGACGACCCGGCGGGCGAGCGGCTTGCCCGCGACCCGCTCGCGCAGCAGTCGCGTCAGGTGCAGTCCGCCCTGGCTATGTCCGGCCAGAATGATCGGCCGGCCGGGATTGGCGGCCAGGAAGGCATCGAACGCCTGGGCCACGTCGCGATAGGCGAGGTCCAGCGCGCGTTCGGCATCGACCCGCGTCGTCAGGAACGCGCCGAACGCGGCCTGGCGATAGCGTGGCGCCCACACCTGTCCGGCGGCGTTGAAGGCGCTCGCCTGGCCGCGCAGGAACAGGGCCGCGCGATCGTTCGCCTCGGTGTTATCCAGCGGCGCGTTCCAGTGATCCGTCGCGAGATACGAGGTCGGATGGATGAAGAACACCGCCGCGCCGCCGTCCGCCGCCTGCTGCCCGGCAGGCACCCATAGCGCCGGATTGTTCGCGATATCGGGTCGCGCCAGCCACATGCCCTTCGTCGCGTACGCGTCCGGCGACAGTCCCGCCTGCGCCTCGAAGGCGATATCGGGCGTCATGTAGCGGCGGATCAGGTCGACGCCCCACACGCGGTAGGTGACGGCCGCAGCGATCACCAGCACGACCATCGCGGCAACGACGTAGAGAAACTTGCGGACCAACTGGGGCGACCTTCGATGCGTGTGGGTTGCCGCGAGGCCGGCAATCCCCATCGTCCGTGCCCCAGGACGAACGCCCATGCAATCGTGCGCAGCGGACGCCTTGCGCTGCAACATCGCGGGATGCTAGCCGCAGGAGCATGTCCGTAGACGCCGCAACCGTGAAGAAGGTCGCCAGCCTCGCGCGTATCGCCATCAGCGATGACGATGCCGAGCGCATGGTGCCCGAGCTCAACAACATCCTCGGCTGGATCGAGCAGCTGGGCGAGGTCGACACCGCGTCCGCCGCGCCGATGACCGCCGTCATACCCAATCATCTGCGCCTGCGCGACGACGTCGTCACCGACGGCGGCGTGCGCGAGCAAGTGCTGGCGAACGCGCCCGCAGCCGAACACGGCTTCTTCGGCGTGCCGAAGGTAATCGAATGATGGCTTGGCCCACTCCCGTTCGCACTGAGGTTGTCGAAGTGCCGTCCTTCTTCGTGCCGCGCGCGAAAAGGCTTGGACAAGAAGGGCAGGGCTTCGACAGGCTCAGCCCGAACGGAATTTGGATCAACGGATGACCACACTCACCGACCTTGGCGTCCGCGAAATCCGCGACGGCGTGCGCGATGGCAGCTTTTCCGCGGTCGAGGTGGCAGACGCCTTCACCGCGCGCGTCGCTGCGGCGAAGGAGCTGAACGCCTTCATCGTCGAAACCCCCGACCATGCTTTGGCCGCCGCCCGCGAGGCGGATCGCGCGAAGGCGGCCGGCGAGGAGCTGAAGCCCCTGGCCGGTGTGCCGATCGGCATGAAGGACCTGTTCTGCACGAAGGGCGTGCAGACGACCGCGGCGAGCCACATGCTCGAAGGCTTCGTGCCGGAGTATGAATCGACCGTCTCGCAGAAGCTGTGGGACGCGGGCGCGGGCATGCTCGGCAAGCTCAATCTCGACCAGTTCGCGATGGGGTCGTCGAACGAGACGTCCTATTTCGGCAATGTGCTTTCGCCGTGGCGGCGCAACGACGGCGGCAATGCACCGCTCGCGCCCGGCGGATCGTCGGGTGGTTCGTCGTCGGCGATCGCGGCGCGGCTGTGCCCGGCGGCGACCGGGACAGATACCGGCGGTTCGATCCGCCAGCCCGCCGCCTTCACCGGCATTTCGGGCATCAAGCCGACCTATGGCCGCTGCTCGCGCTGGGGCGTCGTCGCCTTTGCCTCCTCGCTCGATCAGGCCGGGCCGATGGCGCGCGACGTCACCGATTGCGCGATCATGCTGGAGGCGATGGCGGGCTTCGATGCGAAGGACGCGACGTCGCTGCAGCTCGACGTGCCGCAGTGGGAGAAGGGGCTGAACCCCTCCCTCGCGGGTAAGCGCATCGGCATCCCGCGCGAATACCGGGTCGACGGCATGCCCGAAGAGATCGAGGCGCTGTGGGCGCAGGGCATCGAATGGGCGAAGGACGCCGGCGCCGAGATCGTCGAAGTCTCGCTGCCGCACACCAAATACGCGCTGCCCGCCTATTACATCATCGCACCGGCTGAAGCGTCGTCGAACCTCGCGCGCTATGACGGCGTGCGCTATGGTCTGCGCGACCTGCCGGAGGGCGCGAACCTCCAGGCGATGTATGCGGCGACCCGAGCGGCGGGCTTCGGTGACGAAGTGAAGCGTCGTATCCTGATCGGCACCTATGTGCTGTCGGCCGGTTTCTACGACGCGTATTTCACGCAGGCGTCGAAGGTCCGCACGCTGATCGCGCGCGATTTCGAAAATGCGTGGGAGGCTTGCGACCTGTTGCTCACCCCGACCGCGCCGTCGTCGGCGTTCGCGCTGGGCGAGAAGTCGGCCGATCCGCTCGCGATGTACCTCAACGACGTCTTCACCGTGCCGTCGAGCCTTGCCGGCCTGCCGGCGATGAGCGTGCCGGGCGGGCTCGACAAAGCCGGGTTGCCGCTGGGGCTCCAGATCATCGGCAAGCCGCTCGACGAACAGGGCGTGCTCAACGCCGGCCTTGCGCTCGAACAGCGCGCAGGCTTCGTCGCTCGGGCGGAGCAGTGGTGGTAAAGCGTCCGCAAGACGACGAATTGCGCGCGGTTGCTCATCCGACGACCGCGTTGCTGCGAGACGGATGGAAGATGATCCGCGATCTCTGGAAGCCAAAACACTCCGGGTCGCGCCGCTATTTGCAGGCAGATGACGAATGACTGAGTCCACCTATCGCATCCAGGGCCAGACCGGCGAGTGGGAGGTCGTGATCGGCCTGGAGGTCCACGCCCAGGTGACGTCCAACGCCAAGCTGTTCTCGGGCGCGCCGACCGCGTTCGGGGCGGAGCCGAATACGCAGGTCAGCCTGGTCGACGCGGCGATGCCGGGGATGCTGCCGGTGCCGAACCGCGAGTGCATCCGCCAGGCGGTGCGCACCGGCATGGCGATCGATGCGCAGATCAACACATGGTCGCGGTTCGACCGTAAGAACTACTTCTACGCCGATCTGCCGCAGGGCTATCAGATCAGCCAGCTCTATCATCCGCTGGTGGGTGAGGGGCGTCTGGAGGTCGAGGTCGACGGCACCACCAAGACCATTGGTGTCGAGCGTATCCACGTCGAGCAGGACGCGGGCAAGCTGATGCACGACCAGCATCCGACGATGTCCTACGTCGACCTCAACCGCTCGGGCGTCGCGCTGATGGAGATCGTCAGCCGCCCCGACATGCGCTCGCCGGCCGAGGCCGGGGCTTACGTGCGCAAGCTGCGCTCGATCCTGCGCTACGTCGGCTCGTGCGACGGCAACATGGAGGAAGGCTCGATGCGCGCCGACGTCAACGTCTCGGTGCGCAAGCCCGGCGATCCGTTCGGCACCCGCACCGAGACCAAGAACGTCAATTCGGTCCGCTTCGTCATGGCGGTAATCGAGCATGAGGCCCGCCGCCAGGTCGATGTGATCGAGGAGGGCGGCGAGGTCGCG
>DASTEN010000082.1:0-2762 GCA_035709645.1 Sphingomonas sp. | reverse complement strand
GGCCACGACGGGCTTGTCGCCGATGCCGCCTGGCCCACGGTCGATCCGGCGATGCTGGTGGATGATTCGGTCACCATCGCGGTTCAGGTCAACGGCAAGCTGCGCGACACGCTGACCCTGGCGAAGGGCACCGCAAAGAACGCCCTGGAGGCCGCGGCGCTTGCATCGGCCGGGGTTCAGCGCATTCTGGAGGGCGCTGCCCCCAAGAAGGTCATCGTCGTGCCTGACCGCCTGGTGAACATCGTCGCATGAAACGGATCGTGGCCTCGCTCGCCCTGGCACTGACGCTTGCCGGCTGTGGCCTGCGGCCGCTGTATGGCGGCGCAGCGAGCCCCGCACGCAGCGTCCTGTCGCAGGTGCAGATCACGCCAATCGCAGGCCAGTCGGGCTGGCTGGTCGGCAGCGCGCTGAAGGATCGGCTGGCCGCGGTCGAGGGGGCGTCGCCACGCTATCGGCTGGATATCAAGCTCGACGATTCGATCATCGGCCTGGGCGTGCGACGCGACGATTCGATCACGCGCGAACGACGGACCCTACGCGCGCGCTATCAGCTGGTCGATCTGACGAGCGGCCTGACCGTGGTCGACGATACCGCGGGGTCGGACGCCGGGATCGATGTCGTCGGGTCCGAATACGCCACCATCGCTGCCGAACAGAGCGCGCTGGAACGGCTGTCGGGTATCCTGGCAGACAAGATCGTCGCACGCATCGCACTCTACGCCCAGCGGTCGCAGGCGCAGTGAAGGCGACCGCCGCCGGAATGGCCGCGGCGATCGACGATGCCGCAAAGCGCTCGGGCAACGGGCCCCGATTGTTCCTGCTCCACGGGCCCGACGAAGCCGGCGCAATGGAATATGCCGCCCGCCTGGGGCGCGCGATGGGCCGCGATGCCGAACGCATCGACCTGGACGGCGCAGCGTTGAAGGCCAATCCGGGGCGTCTGGCGGACGAGGCCGCGTCGATTTCGCTGTTCGGTGGCGCCCGCTTCATCCGCGTCACGGCGATGGGCGAGGAATCGGTCGAGGCGGTGGACCTGCTGCTGTCGGCATCGTCGGCCGGCAATCCCGTCGTCGCGATCGCCCCGAGCGCCAAGGCGACCGGAAAGCTGGTCAAGTCCGTGGTATCCAATCCCGCGGCGATGGCTCTGGCCTGCTATCAACCCGAAGGCATGAACGCCGCGCGCCTGGCGACCGGCATCGCGCGCGAACATGGCGTTCGCCTGACCGGCGACACGGCGGCGGCGCTGTTCGAGGCGAGCGGCGGCGACCGCGCGGTGCTGACGCGCGAGATCGAGAAGCTGGCGCTGTTCCTCGACGCCGCCCCCGACCGCCCCCGCGATGCCGGCGAAGACGAATTGGCGCAGATCGGCGCCAACATCGCCGAAAGCGAAATGGCAACGGCGATCACCGCTGCGATCGATGGCGACGCAGCGACGCTGGGCCGCGAACTGATGGGCGTCGACGCCGCCGGATTGACGATTCCGATGCTTCGCAGTCTAGCCAAGCGATTGATTTCACTGGCGGATATGCGCGGTGAGGTCGATCGGGGCGAATCACCGGACACCGTCGTCGAGCGGCACCGGGTCTTCTGGAAAGAACGTGGTGCGACCATCGCTGCGCTGCGTCGCTGGACGACCCCGCAGATCGCGGCAGCCGTGTCTCGCGTGCGTCGGGCGGAGCGCGGGCTGTTGACCGGCGGGAACCCGGCCGCGGTGACCGCGCAGCACGACGTCCTGTCGATCGCGCGGGCCGCGAAGCGCCGATAGGCCCGCCGGCCCCCCTGCTAGAGCAGAATCAGGCCCGCCACCGAGATCGCCTGGAGTTTCCGGCCCCCCGTTCGCGGGTGCCGCCAGCGGATTCAGATCCGCTCGCCGCTCAGCCGCTGGCAGACCATATCGAGCTGGTCCAGCGTCGAATAGGTCAGCGTCAGCGTTCCACCCTTTTCGCTGTGCGCGATCCGGATGGTCAGGCCGAGCAGGTCGCCGAGCTGGCGTTCGAGTGCGAGGATGTCCGCATCCGGTGCGCCGTTGGCCACAGCTGTGGCGCCCTTGGCCTTGCGCGCTTCGGGCTTTGCTGCGCGGGCGAGCTTCTCGGTCTCGCGGACCGACAGACCTTCGTCGACGACGCGGCGCGCAAGTGCCAGCGGATCGGGCGCGCCGATCAGCGCGCGCGCGTGGCCCATTTCCAGTTCGCCCTGTACCACCATCGCCCGGACGCCGTCCGGCAGATCGAGCAGGCGGAGCAGGTTGGACACGTGGCTGCGCGACTTGTCGACCAGCTTGCCGAGCGCTTCCTGGGTATGGCCGAACTGGTCGATCAGCCGGCGGTACGCTTCGGCCTCTTCGATCGCGTTAAGGTCGGCGCGCTGGATATTTTCGACCAGCGCGATTTCCATTGTGTCGGCGTCGCTCAGCTCGCGGACGATGACCGGGACTTCGTGCAATCGCGCGCGCTGTGCCGCACGCCAGCGGCGTTCGCCGGCGACGATCTGATAGTCGTGTCCGTGCGGGCGAACGACGATCGGCTGGATCAGTCCGCGCTGCGCGATCGAACGCGAAAGTTCTTCAAGCTTGTCCTCATCGAAGTGTCGACGCGGCTGCCCAGGGTGCGGCTTCATCGCACTGACCGGCAAGGTGCGAACGCCCGAAGGGACCGCCCCACCCTCTCCGTTGACCGGCGCCTCGACGACAGCATCGCCCAGCAACGCACTCAATCCGCGGCCAAGCCCCGAGCGGGGCTTACGGGTGGCGGAGGGCGTATCGT
>DASTEN010000081.1:0-9134 GCA_035709645.1 Sphingomonas sp. | reverse complement strand
GATTGTCGCGGGTGCCGTGGCCGCGAAAGCTCCAGCGGCTGTGGAGGACGTAGCCGACCGCGACGCACACCAGATACGCCGCCGCCATCGCCGCCTGCGGATGGATCGGCGTTGCGGTGACCAGCGCGAGATAGAGCCCCGCCCCGAGCAGCGTCACACCGCCGCCGGTGATGGCGTAGCGGATCAGCTGACCCATCACGCCGCTCGAATTCAGGTGTTGGAGTAGCTTGGTGACCACGCGAAACCCTCAGACCGTTCGGCCTGAGCTTGTCGAAGGCCTGCACTTTCTTCTAACCCGCCGAGCAGAAGAAGGGCAGCCCTTCGACAAGCTCAGGGCGAACGGGGATGGGGGAGCGCCCTAATCTCGAGCGCGCCTCAGGGGAAGCGAATTGAACAGAACCGCGCCGTCGCGCCTCGAAACCTTCCTCGCGCGCCACTGGCGCGAGATCACGATCGTCGCGTGGCTCGCCATCGCCACCTATTGGCTGTGGGACCGGTGGGGTGCGGTCTATTGGCTGGCGCTGGGCGATACCGACGACAACATGCGGCTGATGCAGGTGCGCGGGTTGTTGTCCGGGCAGGGCTGGTACGACCTGACGCAATACCGGCTGAACCCGCCCACGGGCTTCAACATCCATTGGAGCCGTATCGTCGATCTGCCGATTGCCGCGCTGATCCTGGTGTTCAAGCCGTTCGTCGGCACCGCCTGGGCGGAACGGCTGGCGTGCGGTATCGCGCCGATGCTGCCGCTGAGCATCGCGATGGTCGCGCTCGCGTTCACCGTCCGCCGGCTGATCGCGCCGAGTGCGTACGCGCTGGCGTTCATCGTCATGCTCGGCGCGATGTCGGCGATGCTGATGTTCATGCCGATGCGGATCGATCACCACGGCTGGCAGCTGGCAATGCTGGCGCTGACCGTCGCCGGGCTGGCCGACGAACGCCAGGCCCGCGGCGGCGCGATGGTCGGGCTGGCGACGGCGGTATCGCTGTCGATCGGCCTTGAGATGTTGCCCTACGGCGCGATGGCGGGTGCGATCCTGACGCTGCGCTGGGTCTGGGACCGGGCCGAGGCACGGCGGCTGTCGACCTATGCGGTGACGCTGGGCGGTGGCAGCGCGCTGGGCTTCGCGCTTTTCGCCTCTCAGGCGAACCAGGCGATGCGCTGCGACGCGCTGACCCCGGTCTGGCTGTCGGTGCTGGTCGCGGCGGGCGCGTTGCTGTTCGCGGTGGCGAAAGCGAATCCTGCGCGGCGCGAGGTCCGACTGGGGCTGGCGGTGCTGGCCGGTGCGGTTATCGTCGCCGGTTTCGTCCATTTCTTTCCGCAATGCCTGGGTCGGCCCGAAGGCGTCTCGCCCGAATTGCAGAAGACTTGGCTGGACAACGTCAAGGAAGCCAAGCCGATCTATGGCCATCCCGCGCGCATCGGCGTGCCGATCGCCGCGTTGCCGGTCGCGGGGCTGGTCGGCGCGCTGATCGCCTTGTGGCGGGCGCGCGGGACCGCGGCGTTCACGCGCTGGCTGCCGGTCGCGCTGTTCACCACCTTCGCGGTGCTGATGCTGTTGTGGCAGGTCCGTGCGGGGCCCGCCGCGCAGCTGCTCGCGGTGCCGGGCGCGACGGCGCTCGCCTGGATCGTCGTGCCATGGTGCCTGGGCCACCGCCTGGTCGCGGTGCGCGTGTTGGGGTCGGTCGCGGCGTTCCTGGTCATTTCCGGTTTGGCGGCGGGTCTGGTGCTGCGGTTCCTGCCGGCGGGGCAGGCGAGCAAGACCACTCAGATCGTCCAGCGCGCCAACGCCCGCTGCGCATCGGTGCCGGCGATGCGGATGCTCGATCGCTTTCCGAGCACCGTCATGTTCACGCATGTCGACCTGGGGCCGCGGCTGATCGTGCTGACCCATCATTACGGCATCGCCGGGCCGTACCACCGCAACGGCGATGCGATCCTGGACGTGCATCACGCCTTCACCGGCACGCCCGACCAGTTCCGGGCGATCGCCCGGTCGCACGGCGCGCGCATGCTGCTGACCTGTCCCAACATGGCGGAAACCACCGTCTATCGTGCCAAGGCCCGGAACGGCTTCTACGGTCAGCTGGCGAAGGGCAAGGTGCCGTCGTGGCTGATCCCGGTGCCGCTGCCCAAGGGCGCGCCGTATCGGCTGTGGCGGATCGATTACGGGGCGTGACGCGACCCCCCACCGGCTGCGGTGGGGTTACCGCGGTCAGCGGTTGCTGACGCGCCCGCCGGCGTGACGGTCGAGCCGCCCCGCCAGCTCCAGTTCCAGCAACACGGTCTGGACGCTGGCCGGCGCCAGCCCGGACAGGCGGATCAGCTCGTCGACCGTGACCGGGACCGGGCCGAGCAGCTCCGCCACCCGGCGGCGGTCGGCATCGCTCGCGTCGTCGACAGGCGGACCGGCGAAGCTCCGCCGGGCGGCGCGCACCGCGCGGGCGTCGATCGGACGGACCGCCTCCAGGATGTCGTCGGCGGTCTGGACCAGCGTCGCACCGTCGCGAATGAGCGTGTTGCAGCCTTGCGCGCGCGGGTCGAGCGGGCTGCCGGGAACCGCCATGACCTCGCGCCCCGCGTCCGCTGCCAATCGCGCGGTGATCAGCGATCCGGATTTCGGCGCGGCTTCGACCACGACCGTGCCCAGCGCCAGCCCGGCGATGATCCGGTTGCGGCTGGGGAAGTTCCGGGCGCGCGGCTCCTCGCCCAGCGGCTGCTCCGCCAACAGCAGTCCGCGCGTCGCCACCGCTTCCTGCAACTCGCGGTTTTCGGGCGGAAACGCGATGTCGATGCCGCTGGCGATGACGCCGATCGTACCGGTCGCGAGGCTGGCGACATGCGCCTGGGTGTCGATGCCGCGGGCAAGGCCGGATACGACCGTGACGCCGCGCTCCCCCAATGCCTGGGCGAGCATCCGGGCAAAGCGGCAGGCCGCGGCGGATGCGTTGCGCGCGCCGACCATCGCGATCGTGGTGCGCCCGGCGAGGGCGATATCGCCGCGGATGGTCAGGACGGGTGGCGCGCTTTCGATCTCGGCGAGCAGGGCGGGATAGTCGGCGTCGTCGACGAACAGGTGCCGCGCGCCGATCTGCGCCACGTGCGCGATCTCGCGTTCGATCGCGCGCAGGTCGGCGATCGGCGGCGCGCTCCCGCCGCCGCGCCGGGCGAGCGTCGGCAACGCGTCCAGCGCCGCGGCGGCCGCTCCGAACCGCGCGATTAGTTGGGCATAGGTGACCGGGCCGATGCCTCGCGTGCGGATCAGCCGCAGGCGCGCGACGGTGGCAGCGTCAGCCAACCCGCTGCCTGCCGCCGACGCGGGGTTCTGTGCCGGCGATCAGCCGCTCGATATTCTCGCGGTGTTTCCACACCACGATCAGCGCGAGGGCGAGGAGCAGCGGCACGAGGTCGAACCGACCGAGCATCGCAGCGGCGACCGGCGCGCTGACCGCCGCGCTGATCCCGGCGACCGAGGAAATACGCAGGCCGCCCAGCAGCCCGAGCCAGACGACGGCATAGACCAGACCCAGCGGCCAGTGCAGTGCCAGTACGATGCCCATGAACGTCGCGACGCCCTTGCCGCCCCGGAAGCGCAGCCAGACCGGGTAGCAGTGGCCGACAAACGCACCGGCCGCGGCCAGTTGTGCCTCGCCCGGAAAGGCCCACGCCACGATCGCGACCGCCAGCCAGCCCTTGAACCCATCAAGCAGCAACGTCGCGGCGGCCAGGCCCTTGCGGCCGGTGCGCAGTACGTTTGTCGCGCCGATGTTGCCCGATCCGATCTGTCGCAGATCCCCCGCACCGCCCAGTCGCGTCAGGATGATGCCGAACGGAATCGATCCCAGAACATAGCCGATCAGCAGCGCCGCGGTCGGCGCGATCCAGAGAATTTCGACGGTGGCGGCGGTCATTACGGTATTGGACGCTAGGCGGTCTGTCGGGATTGTGCAACGATGCCGTCGACAATATTGCCGGCACTTGCAATTATGGCAATTGGCCCGGCTATTGCTGTGTTGGTCCCGGATAGCGTTGGAAAACTTGCGTTAATCAGTTTTTCGATCGACACGATCGCTCAAATTGACCGATGTTTTGCTATCTATGCTTGACTTGATCCAAATTTTGCATTGCTACGGAGTTCAAGTCAAATTGAAAGGAATGCCCCGATGGCCGATGAAGCCGAGATGTCGAACACCGTCGAATTGGCTACCGAACTGACGATCGCCTGGTTGTCCAATCCGAATACTCGCGCGTCGGCCGAAGAAGTGCCCAGCTTCCTGCGGGCGATGCACGATGCGGTCGGTTCGCTGTCGGGCGGCGTCGACGTCGAACAGCCGGTCGAAAGCGGTGCGGCGCAGTCGCCGGCCGTGTCGGTGCGCAAGTCGCTGGCATCGAAGGACGTGATCATCTCGATGATCGATGGCAAGCCGTACAAGACGCTGCGTCGACATCTGGCCCGTCATGGCCTCAGCCCGGAACAGTATCGCGAACGCTTCGGGCTGAAGTCGGATTATCCGATGGTCAGCGAAAGCTATTCGAACGCGCGTCGGGAAATGGCGAAGAAGATCGGTCTGGGCCGCAAGCCCGGCATGACCCGCCCGGCGGGGAGCAAGAAGCCCGGCCGCAAGCCCGCGGACGATTGACACCGGCTAACCCTTTAACGGGTATCGAAAGGCCCTTCCCGGCGACGGGGAGGGCTTTTTCGTCTGCCGGCCCTCAATCCTCCCCTTGCACGGCAGGGTTTTATCTACAGATCGAACGTTACCCCCTGCGCCAGCGGCAGGGTACGTCCGTAATTGATCGTGTTGGTCGCCCGGCGCATATAGGCGCGCCACGCGTCGGAGCCGCTTTCGCGCCCGCCGCCCGTTTCCTTCTCGCCGCCAAAGGCGCCGCCGATTTCCGCGCCCGACGTCCCGATGTTGACGTTGGCGATGCCGCAATCGGACGCGGCCAGGAACGCTTCGGCCTCGCGCAGATCGTTGGTGAAGATCGCCGATGACAGGCCCTGGGACACAGCGTTGTTCAGCGCGATGGCGTGCGACAGGTCGGAAACTTTCAGCACGTACAGGATCGGCGCAAAGGTCTCGTCCAGCATCGGGCCGGCATGCTCCGGCATTTCGACGAGCGCGGGCGTGACATAGGTTCCGGACCGTTCGATCCGGTCGCCTCCGGTCACGGTACCGCCCCTGTCGTGTGCCGCCTGCAGCGCGGTCGCCATCGCGTACCAGGCTTCCTCGTCGATCAGCGGGCCGACCAGCACGCCGTCGTCGCGCGGATCGCCGATCCGAACGCTCGCATAGGCCGCCTTCAACCGGGCGAGGACAACCTCGTAGATGCTCGCATCGACGAACAGGCGGCGCAGCGTCGTGCAACGTTGGCCTGCGGTCCCCATCGCGGCGAAAGCGATTCCCCGCAGCGCCAGATCGAGATCGACCGAAGGCTGTACGATCGCGGCATTGTTGCCGCCGAGTTCAAGCAAGGATCGACCGAACCGGCCTGCGACACGCTGGCCGACCGCACGTCCCATCGCGGTCGACCCGGTGGCGGACACGAGCGCGACGCGGGCGTCGTCGGCCAACGCCTGACCGACGCCACGGCCACCGATCGCAAGCCCGGACAGCCCGGCCGGAGCGTCGTTGCCGTAACGCCGGCACGCCTCGACGAACAGCGCCTGCACGGCCAACGCGCATAGCGGCGCCTTTTCCGATGGCTTCCACACGACGCTGTTGCCGCAGACCAGCGCCAGCGCCGCGTTCCACGCCCAGACGGCGACGGGAAAATTGAACGCGGTGATAATGCCGACCACACCCAGCGGATGCCACGTCTCCATCATCCGGTGGTCGGGGCGTTCGGTGGCGATGGTCAGGCCGTGGAGCTGGCGCGACAGGCCGACCGCGAAGTCGCAGATGTCGATCATCTCCTGGACTTCGCCACAGCCCTCGGACCGAACCTTGCCCACTTCGATCGCAATCAGTTCGCCCAGGTCGTCCTTATGCTCTCGCAGCACTTCGCCCAGGCGGCGGACGAGTTCGCCGCGACGCGGGGCGGGGATGCGGCGCCAGCGTTCGAAAGCCGCCGCGGCCTCACCGATCACCGCACCCACGTCGGCGCATTCGGCGACATGGCCCAGGCTTGCCCCGTCGATCGGCGAAATCGCCTCCAACCCACCACTCGATCGCCGCACCCCCAACCGGTCGAGAAGGGGCGTCACGTCTTGCGCGGTCGTCATCGGGTCACGAGCTTTCGTTGGTCGGGGCGAGCCATGGAGATCAGGAAGGGGGTGTCACGCTGGCGGGCGGCGAAGTCCTGCTTCGTCGTCATCCCCAGCCAGCGGATGCCGAGCAACGCCTGCGCGATCGCGCCGCCCAGCGTATCGCCGGGGCCGAGCAGGATGATGCGGTCGGGCGCGAATTCCTTGACCGCGACCTGGATCGCGCGGGCGAAGTCATAGGCCTGGAGGATTTGGGAGGTGAAGGTGTAGCGCCACAGCGCCTCGGACGCGCTCGCCCACCGCTGCCAGATGCGTCCCGCGCCGTCGATCAGCGGCACGTCCGGGTTGCCGAACCACGCAGCCGGCAGCTCGGCCATCGCCGCGGCACTGCTGTCGGCCATCAGCGCGGTGTGGAACGGACCGTGGCCGGCCAAGCGCGTGGCGGGGGCGGGACTGTCGGCGGCGAACGCCTTCACCGCAGGCTCGTCGCCCGCCAGCACGATCGTCCCGCCGAGGTCGATCGACAACTGCATACCGGTGCGGTCGGCAAGCGCCATCACCCCGTCGCGCAGGCCCGGAATAGGCTGCCAGTTATCGTCGAGCGTCTGGAGGACGAGTTGCCCGCCGGGGCCATGTCGCCCCGAATTGACCCCCATCGCATCGGCAATGCGGAAACCATGTTCCGCGGTGACCGCTCCCCCGGCGGCGAGTGCGGTGTACCAGCCCATCGAATTGCCGGTGACCGCGACGACATCGACGATGGCCGGATCGATCGCGGCCATGTCGGCCATCGACGCGGCATAGATCAGCGGTGCGGCATTGGGGCCGGCAAGGTGAATACCGGGCGAGAAGCGATCGGCCTGGTCGAGGTCGGTGAGGGTGGGCTTGCCGGCGGCACGACGGATCGCGTCGTAGGACGCGAGGTCGACACCGGCGCGCGCGAGCGAGCCGAGTTCGGTCTTGCCATAACTCCCGCGACCGGGAGCGACGACGAGGGCGGTTGATTGGGCGGTCATGCGCAAATTTCCGTTCGCCCTGAGCCTGTCGGGCGCCCATCAAAGTAATACTTTGATGGGACCCTGGCCAAAGGGCCGTTCTGCGATACGCCCGCACCGCTCTTGCGGTACGAAGTACGGTGCTTCGACAAGCTCAGCACGAACGGCTTGGGGCAGGTGTCATCCATTTGCCGCCACCTTTCGTGCGGCCGCAACAATCCCAACTCGGCTCGGCAACGTCAGCGTCGCGCCCTTGCCCAGCGGGATGAAGCTGTCCTCCGCCGCGATCCGGCTGACCCGCCCGCCTGGACGCCTCTCGGCGAAGAACGCCATCAGCGCCTCGCTCTGCGACCCCGTCGTCCGACATTCGTCGACGATCAGTACCGGCCGGTCTCCCACCGCCGCGAGCAATGCCTCCTCGGCCAGCGGTGCCAGCCAGCGCAGGTCGATCACCCGCGCGTTCACGCCTTGCGCGGCAAGGATCGGTTGCGCCTGCCGGGACAGGAACACGCCGTTGCCATAGGTCACGATCGCCAGGTCGGCGCCGTCGCCGTGTATCCCGACGTCGCCGATCCGCACCGGCGCGACGTCCGCATAGGTCGCGGTCATCAGCCCGTCGCCTTCGGCATGCAGGTCGCGCGTCATGTAGAGCGCGATCGGTTCGACGAACACGACGACGCGACCCTCTTCCCGTGCCAGCCGCACGCACTCGCGCAGCATCGCCACCGCATCCGCGCCGTTCGACGGTACCGCCAGCACGACACCCGGCACGTCACGGAAGACGGCCAGCGAATTGTCGTTGTGGAAATGCCCGCCGAACCCCTTCTGATACGGCAGACCGGCGATCCGCACGACCATCGGGTTGGTATACTGCCCGTTCGAGAAGAAACTGAGCGTCGCCGCTTCGCCGCGGATCTGATCCTCGGCATTGTGGACGTAGGCCAGGAACTGAATTTCGGGAATCGGGATCAGGCCGTTATGCACCGCGCCGATCGCCAACCCCAGGATCGCCTGTTCGTCCAGCAGCGTGTTAATGACCCGCGACGAACCGAAACGTTCGTGCAGGCGTGCGGTGCAGTTGTAGACGCCGCCCTTGGGCCCGACATCCTCGCCCGCGACGATGATCTCCGGGTGGGCGAGCATCAGCTCGGCCAGCGCCCAGCTGATGAGCCGGGCCATATGCTGCGGCTTTTCGATCTGCCCCGCGTCGCGGGCGAACAGCGCGGCGCGGTCGTCCTGCGTCACGGGGCGGGCGGGGCGGGGCGTGACCTTCGGCGGGACGATGCTTGCCATCACATCCGTCGATGTCGACAGTTTCGGCCGCGCGATCGCCAGTTCGGCGGCGCGGGCCAGACGGGCCTCGGTCGCGTCATACTGCGCGAGCAGGTCGGTGGCCGGCACCCCCATCTGCACCAGCAGGGCAGCGGTCTTCAGCAACGGGTCGCGCGCTTCCTCCGCCTCGATCGCCGCCTTCGCGCGGTACACCGACTGGATGTCGCTGCCGGCGTGGCCATAAAGGCGTACGGTCGCCATGTGCAGGAACACCGGACGACGGGTGCGGCGGGCATAATCTATCGCTTCGCGTGCGCCCGCCCAGGCACTCCCCAGATCGGTCCCGTCGCACTGGATGTAGTGCAGCCCGGCCCGCGCGCGAAACTGCGTCTCGATCCAGCCGGCAGGGGTCGCGGTCGAGATGCCGATGCCATTGTCCTCGCACACGAACACGATCGGCATCGGCGTGCCCTGGTGCGCCGCCCAGCCGGCGGTGTTGAACGCGCCCTGCGCGGTCGAGTGGTTGGCCGATGCGTCGCCGAAGCTTGCGATGATCACCGCGTCGCTCGGAAGGATCGTGTCCTGCAGCCCCATGCGGCGTGCGATGCCGATGCTGAACGCAGCACCCACTGCCTTCGGCAAATGTGACGCGATCGTA
>DASTEN010000080.1:0-10112 GCA_035709645.1 Sphingomonas sp. | reverse complement strand
ATCCCGGCCCTGACCACCCGGCGGACCGAAACGACGGTCGAGCTCGGTTCGGGTCAGAGCTTCATGATCGCGGGCCTGCTGTCGAACAGCCACGACAATTCGATGACGAAGACGCCGGGCGTCGGCGACGTGCCGATCCTGGGCGCGCTGTTCCGTTCCAACGGGTTCAAGCGCAACGAAACCGAGCTGGTGATCGTCATCACCCCGTATCTGGTGAAACCGGTCAACGCGAACGACATCGTGCTGCCCACCGACGGCTATCGCGCGCCGACCGACGCCGATCGCCTGTTCCTGGGCACGCTGGCGAAGGGCCGATCGGGCGAAAGCCGGCCGAAGCCGCAGATGGCGACGCCCAGCGCGCCCCCGCCGACCGCAGGGGCTGTGACCCCGGCCCCGATCCAGCCCGTGCCCGCCCCTGCGACCGAAATGTCGCCGGTAAAGGCGATGGCGCCGGTCAAGACCAAGAAGGGCGCGGCGCCGATGCCGGGCTTCAGCTTCAAATGAATGTACGCGTGAGGGAGATCGCCCCAATGTCGGCCAAGCTTCGAATCCTGCTGGTGGCGACCGCTGCGGTCGCGCTGTCGGCCTGCGGCACGCGCAATCCGGGGATGGAATCGGTCCATCAGCCGATCGTGCAGCGCGCGGACTATGCCTTCGACGTGGCGGCCGGCGACGGCGGACTGTCGCGTGAGGAAACCAATCGGCTGGCCGGCTGGATGTCCTCGCTGCGGCTGGGCTATGGCGACCGGATCGCCGTCGACGCCAACACCGGTGCCGATGGTGCGGTGCGCGATACGGTGGCGGCGCTCGCTGCGCGCTACGGCCTGCTGGTGTCGGACGAAATTCCCTACACCGCCGGACAGCTTGCTCCGGGCACCGCGCGCGTCGTCGTCTCGCGGATGCGCGCGTCGGTGCCGAGCTGCCCCGATCATACCCGCGTGTCGGGCGTCGAATTCGAAGGCAACACCAATTCCAACTATGGCTGCGCGGTCAATTCCAACCTGGCGGCGATGATCGCCCGGCCGGAGGATCTGGTCCGCGGTCAGCCGGGCGCGACGACCAGCGATCCGGCGTCGGCCTTCAAGGCGATCGACACCTATCGCAAGGCGCAGCCGACCGGTGCCGGGGGCCTGAAGGCCGAAAGCACGAAGGGAGGCCAGTAAATGAACGCCCCGTGGAATCCCGCGCGCGCCGCAACCCGCGATCCGTTCGTCGCCTTCGTCTGCGACGAAGCGACGGCGGAGGCCCTGCGACCGATCGTCGGCGAGATGGGTTGGCCGACGGAGAAGGTGAACAAGGGCGGCCTGCGCAACGCGGTGCAGACGCTGTCGGTGTCCGCCAGCCCGAACATCCTGTTCGTCGATCTGTCGGAAAGCGGCGATCCGCTGAACGACATCAACGCGCTTGCCGAGGTTTGCGAACCCGGCACGATCGTGATCGCGGCCGGACAGGTCAACGACGTCCGTCTGTACCGCGACCTCGTCGCCAGCGGCATCCAGGACTATCTGCTGAAGCCTCTGCACGCCGACCAGATCCGCGAGAGCCTGTCGCAGGCGCAGGCGATGTTGAACGCGCCCCGCGCGGCCGACACGACCGCAGTGGAACGTCCGCATTGCGCGATCGCGGTCGTCGGTGCGCGGGGCGGGATCGGCGCATCGACCACCGCGACGTCGCTGGCCTGGCTGCTCAGCAGCAGCGCCAAGCGGACGACCGCGCTGCTCGACCTCGACGTACATTTCGGGACGGGCGCCCTGTCGCTCGATCTCGAACCCGGACGCGGGCTGACCGACGCGATCGAGAATCCCAGCCGCATCGACGGGCTGTTCATCGAACGCGCGATGGTGCGCGCGTCGGACAGCCTGGCCGTGCTGTCGGCAGAGGCACCGATCAACGCGCCGATCATCACCGACGGGGCCGCCTTCTACCAGCTGCAGGAAGAAATGCGCGGGGCGTTCGAATGCACCGTCGTTGATCTGCCAAGATCGATGCTGGTCAATCATCCGCATCTGTTGAACGACATCCAGATCGCGGTGGTCGTCACCGACTTTACACTTGCGGCGGCGCGCGACACGATCCGCATCCTCGCCTGGTTCAAGTCGAATGCGCCCGGCGTCCGGGTGGTCCTGGCCGCCAATCGCGTCCAGCCCGCGTCCGTGCTCGAGATCAGCCGCAAGGATTTCGAAGGATCGATCGAACGCAAGATCGACTATGCGATCCCGTTCGATCCCAAGATCGCTGCACAGGCCGCAAAGCTCGGCAAATCGCTTGCCGAAGCCGCCAAGGGACAGAAGGGGTTCGCACCGCTCGCGCAAATGGCGGCGGACATCGCCGATAGCGCCGAACTCGACGCAGCGACGGCACCGGCGAAGGGCAAAGGCAAGGGCAAGGCCAAGGTGGCAGCCGGCGGCGAATCGCTGCTCGGCAAGCTCGGTACGCTCGGCGCCAAATTCGCGTCCAAGAAGTCGAAGTAAGGTCGGGTGCTCGTGCGCGGGCATCTCAGGATGGAAGGTCGAGGTTAGCCGTGGAACCCGCATCGCTGATGATGATCTGCGCCGGCGCGCTCGGGGTCGTGCTGATGATCGCGGTCGCGCTCGCCGGCCCCTCCCCCGCCCGCGCCCAGGCGCGACGCATCACGGCTTTGCGCGACCGGCATATGGACGTGACCGGCGCGGGTGCGCTCGATGCGCGGGTGCGCAAGATCGACACCAACCGCGCGACCAAGATGGATCTGACGGTCGGCCGTCTGCTCCCGAATCCCGAATTGCTGCAAAAGCGGCTGTCGATGACCGGTCAGGACTGGACGGTCGGGCAATATGGGATGGCAACGGGCGGCGCGATCGTCGGCATCGCAGTCTTGTTCCTCATCCTCGGCATGCCCCTGCTGCTCGCGATCTTCGTCGGGCTGTTCGCAGGCCTCGGCCTGCCGCACCTGATCGTCGGTACGCTGATCAAGCGTCGGGTCGGTAAATTCACCGCCAAATTCCCCGACGCGATCGAACTGCTCGTTCGCGGCCTGCGATCCGGCCTGCCGATCACCGAGACGATGGGTGTCGTCGGTGCCGAGGTCGAAGGCCCCGTCGGCGAGGAATTCCGCGCCGTCAGCGACAAGATGAAGATCGGCAAGACGATGGATCAGGCGTTGCAGGAAACGTCGGACCGGCTGGGCACGGCCGAATTCCAGTTCTTCGTCATCACCATCGCCATTCAGCGCGAAACCGGTGGCAACCTGGCGGAAACGCTGGCCAACCTTGCCGACGTGCTGCGCAAGCGCGGGCAGATGAAGCTGAAGATCAAGGCGATGTCGTCGGAATCGAAGGCATCGGCCTATATCATCGGTTCGCTGCCGTTCATCGTCTTCGGTCTCATCTGGTTCATCAACGGCACCTACATGCAGAATTTCTTCGTCGATCAGCGACTGATCCTGACGGGGCTTGGCGGCATGGTGTGGATGGCGATCGGCGCCTTCATCATGCGCCAGATGATCAACTTCGAAATCTAAGCCGGGAGTGCTGCCATGACCCCGCCCGCCACCGGCCCCACCCTGCTTGGCGTCGACGTGATCTTCGTCGCGACCATCCTGTCGGGGATCGCCGCCTTTGCCGTATTGTTCGCCATCTATACCGCGACGACCGCACGCGATCCGATGACAAAGCGGGTGAAGGTGCTGAACGATCGCCGCGAACAGCTGAAGGCCGGTATCACCGCATCGACCAGCAAGCGCCGCGCGAAGCTGGTCCAGAAGAACGAAGCGACCGACCGCATCCGCGCGCTGCTGAGCTCGATGAAGGTGCTGCAGGACACGCAGGTGAAGGCCGCGCAGATCAAGCTGATGCAGGCGGGCATCCGGTCGAAGGAATGGGCCGTCGCGGTCATCTTCGGCCGTCTGGCGATGCCGATCGCACTCGGCCTGCCGATGATGTACCTGGTCTATGGCACCGACAGCTTTTCCGACTGGTCGCCGCTGAAGGCCTATGCGCTGGTCGCCGGGACATTCATCCTGTCTTACAAGGCGCCGGACCTGTATCTGAAGAACAAGATCACCAAGCGCCAGCAGGCGATCCGCAAGGGATTGCCCGACGCGCTCGATCTTCTGGTGATCTGTGCCGAAGCGGGCCTGACGGTCGACGCCGCCTTTGCCCGCGTGGCCAAGGAACTGGGGCGCGCCTATCCCGAACTGGGCGACGAATTCCAGCTGACGTCGATCGAACTGGGATTCCTGACCGATCGGCGTCAGGCGTTCGAAAATCTGGCGATGCGCACCGATCTCGATTCGATCAAAGGCGTCGTCACCACGATGATCCAGACCGAAAAATACGGTACGCCGCTCGCGTCCGCACTGCGCGTCCTGTCGGCGGAATTCCGCAACGAACGCATGATGCGCGCCGAGGAAAAGGCCGCACGCCTGCCCGCGATCATGACGGTGCCGCTGATTCTGTTCATCCTGCCGGTGCTGTTCATCGTCATCCTGGGCCCGGCGGCCTGCAGCATTAACGACGCGCTGCTCAGCGGCAAGTGACGGAACGCGCGGGCGCGAAAGGCCGTTGAGCCCCCGAAACAGGAGGGACCACCGGATGCTTTTCACCACGCCCACTCAGTTCGCGGTCCTCGCACTGTGCGTGCTCGCTGGATATATATTCGGGCTCGCCAGCCGCGCCGGGGGCAAGGCAAAAGCCCAGCTGCGCGCGGCCGAGGCCGACCACGCGGCGTACCGCAAGGACGCCGAAGCGCGGATCAAGGCCGCGGAGGCCGACCGCGACCGCATCGCCCGCGCATCGCCCGTCACGGCATCGACGATGGGCGTCGTTCCGCAGAACGCGGCGCGACCGGCCGTCTGACGGGAACCGTTCGGTAACCGTCAGCCCGGCCGATCGGGGTTGCGGCGACCGGACGAGTTACGGGCGGCGAGATCGAAAGAGCGACGACCGACGGAAACGCACCACCCGCCTCCCATTCGAGTCACTTCGGCGTTGGACCGGTGTTCACGATCACGTCGATGATCGTATCGAAGACAGTCGGATCGACCTGCACGTCGTCCGCCGGCTGAGCAGGGTCGGCGGCGGCGGGGACTGCCAGGACCAATGATGCGACGCCCTGTTCCGCGGCGCTCAGCATCTGGTTGTCCGACGTCCGCGCAAGGCGCCCCGCCTCCAGCGAAGCGGACGCGCCGTCGCCGACCGCGCGCGCGATGGCCAGTCGCTGCTCGGGCGACAGCTTCGTCGGCTGGGGCGCCGCATATTGCGCCGCACGACGTTCGATCGGATTTCTGCACGCGGCGACCGTGGATCGGTCAGGCGCCGTGGCATCGCACTGGTCGCTTCCCCCGATCGCCGATGCGGCGACCGGCTTGCCATCGGCGCGCGAAGACCCGCTGGGCGGCGCGACGGTCGAACGATCCCGCGCCGGACCGACCTGCTGCCCGATGTCCGCCGGTCGGCTGGCCTGAACACCCGGTGGTACCGTTCGGGGACCGGTGCTCACTTGCTGAACCGACACCGTGTCCATGTCCGTACGCGGCCCGATCTGCTCCGCGCCGATACGATCGACCGTCGCCGATTGGCCAGCCGTCAACTGCGCCGACGCGGTCGACGCTGTGCAAAGCGCAAGCGGGACCAGCATCGCATCCGCCCATGCCGATGGCCGACGCGATCCTTCCGTCATTTGCCGGTCCGTACCGAAACGCCGGGCGCGACCATGCCGGGATAGCGTTCCACGGTCATCGACATGCCGGGGGCCATATCCAAGGCGATGGAGTCGGCACCCGCGCCGATCTGTGCGAGCGACACGCTGCTATCGCCGCGTTGGACGATCGAGGCGGTCTTTGATCCTGTCTGGCTGAGTTCCAGACGATTGCCGTCGCCGTCCTGCCCGATCGACGCCGTGTTCGCATCGCCCGTCTGCGATACGCTCAGATAATTGCTGCCCGTCGCGCTGCTTGCCGACTGCACGCTCAGCAGAACGTTGTCGTTGCCGGTTTGCCGCACGATCGCCGAATTGGTACCGACGAACTGGCCGATCAAGGCATGGTTGGCGTCACCCGTCTGGGCGAGGTCGGCATAGGCGACCGTCGATCCCGACTGGACGACGTCCGCGCGGTTCGCGCGTCCGGCCTGGGAGACACGTGCCAGCGCCGCGGAATTGCCGGTCTGGGAGACGGTCGCGCCCCCTTGCGGCGCGTTCGTGACGGCATCCGCAGGCCTCGACTGCACGCGTTGTGTCTGCGCTTCGGAAATCTGCGAAATATAGGCGGCCGACTGCGCAAAGCAGACAGACGGTGCCAGCACACCGGCGCCGATCGTCATCGCGCTCAGCCTGATGCTGTATCGACGCATTGTTATCTCCGATGCTTGCAAAAAAGGGGGGGCGCCTGAAGCGGCACCCCCGCCATTTGTCGGCTTAGCGCTGCGTGACCTTCGCAACGTTCTCCAGACCGTTCTGGCTGACGACCGAAATCGCGTTCGAACCGTACTGGAACACTTCGGCCTTGTTGCCGTCGAAAACCTGCGTGATCAGCGAGTTGTTGTTCGCACCGGTCGAGGTGTAGTCGACGAAGTTGTTCGCGCCGTCCTGGCTGATTGCCGAAACGGTGTTGCGAGCGTCCGGATCGAACGTGGTGTACGACACGTTCTTCGCGCCGCTCTGGGTGACATAGTTCTGGTCGCCCATGCCCGACATGCGGTTTTCGCTACGGTTGCCGCCGCCGACGAAGGCGCTGGCCTGCTGCTTGACGGCCGAAATGTTGTTGCTGCCGTTCATTTCGACGAGCGCGGTGTCGTTGCTGCCCAGCTGTTCGATGACCGACAGCTGCGTGCCGCCGTTCTGATCGACCGTTGCCGAGTTCTGGTTGCCGATCTGCTCGATGAACGACACGTCGTTGCTCTGCGCCATGGCGGGCGTGGCGAAAGCGAGGATCGAGGCCGAAGCGAGGACGAGAATCTTCATGGTTGTCATTCCTTAACGTTTTGAGTGATAACCATGCGGCCTGGCCGGCGTGCCGGTCCGGTGCATGATCGTAGTTCGCGGCTATGCTTCTTCACGACGGGGTTGCCGCCCCGTCGTGAAACCCCCAATTTCTTCTTTGCCGCGGGGGAACGGCCATCCAGTCAGGTGTCGTTCGGTTTTAGAACGATCCCCCCGATCCGGATGATTCCTTGGCCTGCTCAGCCGAATGCTTCGCGGCGTCCGTCCGGCCTTCCAACCGGTCGCGCGTGGCCAAAATCTTCAACGGCGGTACAGCCTTGGCAGACGCCAGCGCCGTCGTAATCCTATCCTGCGGGATCGCGCCGTCGCGCTCGCGCCGGTATCTGTCGATCAGCGCCTGCCCGGCCGCCTGATCCCGGAAACTCCAGATCTTTAGGTCGGCACCTTCGACGATCAGGCCGTGGACGGCCTTTTCGATCGCCTGACGCAACGCGAGCTGGTCGGGCTCGTTGGTGGTCAGGCCGGTTTCGACCTCCAGCAGTTCCTTGAAGGCGACGTAGCGAAAGGCACTGGCGCCGATCGAACGCGATGCGATCGTCTTGGACGTCGTGACCGACGTCAACACCTCTCCGGTCCGGACCGACACCGCGCGCAAATAGACGGTGACGGTGTCCTGGCGATATTGGGAGCGCGCGCCGATCCCAAGCAACGCAGCACCGGCCCCGCCGGTGACCGTGTTGGTATCGTACCCGATCACCCCGCCTTCCAGCAGCACGCCCGCAAAGAGCAGCGCCGGCAGTGCCTGGGTATTGATCTGCGTCTCGCCGAGATACCGCTCGCGCATTTCGCGAATGACCTGGCGTTCGTTCAACAGATTCTTGAACTGTTCGCGCTCGACGACCGTGAACCATTGGCGATTGCCCGCGTCCTGAAGGGCCTTCATCAGGATCGACGTCGCGCCTTGCGTCACGGCGCGCGACAACGTCTGCCCCTGCTCGCTCGGTTTGAACTGCCCCGTCTGGTCGCCGAAGCCATAGACGGCAACCGCGACCTGCCGTGCGGGCGGCGGAAGCTGGTTCAGCCCGATCTCGGTTTCGGTCTTTGCCGGAATGAACGGCTTCGACGTGACGCGCGATGCATCGATTGTCAGCCCCGAACAGGCGCTCAGGACGGACGCCGACGCCAGCAGGACGCCGGTCATGATCGGCCGCATCATTTTGGCTTCACCAGCGTCGGGATGACGATCGTCGTGACGCCACCGGTCGCGAGGTCGGTGATGGTCAGCGTAACACTATCGAGTCCGCGGTCGAACTTAATCGACTGGTTACCGAATTGAATCGTCCCGCTCTGCTGCGGATTTTCGCCGAAGATTGCATCGACAACTTGCGAGGACAACGCCGACAGCAAGCGCGATTGCAACTGCTTTGCAAATATTTCCGCCTCGCTATCCTGAGTCACGCTGGGATCGCGATAGTTGTTCTGCGCACCGGCCACTCCAAGCAGATGCGCTGAATTGAAGGCACTTCCGCCGAACGATGGATTGATCGGCTGATACGATAGATCCTGCGCCATTGCCGCAGGAGATACCGCAAAACAGAACGCGATCAGCGGCCCCCTCACCAAATTCATTACATATCCCCTGTGGCGATCGCATCAACACTGCGGCGCCCTGCTGTGATTCGGGGATTATGAAAATTTTAAGTGATTCGCAACCAGCATAATTTTCCAAATATAGAATACGATTCCGAGGAATTAAGCAAACATCATATCGAATACTTACAATGAACTTTTCTCAACTTGACGGGAAAAATCGGCCCATAACATAGGTTTGCAATCCGTTTTTATGAATGAAATCGGCGGCGGGATTGGCGGGATCCGGCTCAGTCGCCGTCCCGAAATGATCCGCCGCGTCTGGTCCGAATCGGGGAAATTCGTGATCGTTGTCCGCTCGCCCGGTCGTCGGACCTAACCGCTGGCATGTTTCGCTCGAGGTTCTCGGGGGCCGCGATCGACCTTCGGTAGCAGAGCCCGTGACCTGTGCCTGCGCCGGTCGGGCGCGGAGTGCGACCATGGAAGCCTTCGGGACAATGCCCGCTCCTACGGACCGCGTCCGATCGGCGGCCGTCCGGCCGATCTACATGCGGCAGACGGCCGATAAAGGAAACGGCCCGCCCCTCACCAGGAGGAACGGGCCGTAGGACGCTGTCTAACGGTTTGGACGGCGCGCGTTCAGGCGATCGGGATGTCCGATGCCGGCGCGGCAGCGCCCGTGGTGCTGGAAGCATTGGTGATGCCCGCACCACCGGCCAGTTTCGCTTCCAGCGCGTCGATCCGCGCCTTCAGCGCGTCATTCTCGTCACGGGCTGCCGCGGCCATTGCCTTTACCGCATCGAATTCCTCGCGCGCGACGAAGTCCATGCCGCCGATCCAGGACTTCAGATGCTCCCGCGCGCTCTCGCCCGCTTCACGACCCATGCCCGCCATCGTGCCGGCCGCGCCGTTCAGTACCTTCACGAAGTCGTCGAACATCCGATTGTCGCTCTGCATGTCGCAATAATCTCCTCAGAGCGCGATTTGGGTGGTCGCCGCCGCGGGCACAAGGGTTTCCGCGTCGGGATTCAGCCGCAGGATGCCGAAGTTCAGCATCGCCGCGAAACTCAGCCAGACCATGTACGGCACCAGCAACCACGCCGCGGTGTTGCGGATGCGCGCGAAGGCGAACGTCGTCGCGATCGTCAGCAGCAGGATGGCGACGATCAGGATCAGCGCGGCGGTGACCTTGTGCGCGCCGAAGAACAGCGGCGTCCAGGCGAGATTTCCGACGAATTGCAGCGCGAACAGGCCAAGCGCCGCCCCCCGCCCCCGCGCACCGCGGGCATCGGCGATCATCGCGACCGCCAGCCCCAGCAGGATGTAGAGCGTCGTCCAGGCGACCGGAAATACCCATCCGGGCGGCGTCAGAGCGGGCTTCGCCAGGGCGACATACCAGGCATTGTCGCTGCCCGAGGGCACGAGACGGCCGGACGCGAACCCCAGCAGCAGGATCAACGGCACGGTCACCACCGCCCATCGCAGGAAAGACATCCGCAACTGACCCTTGGACGCGATTTCGCTCACCGGCAGCAGTTCCTCGATCGTTTCGCCGGCGTCCCTAATGCGCCGCGCCAGCCTCGACAACGCGCGCGGCGGCATTG
>DASTEN010000079.1:0-2824 GCA_035709645.1 Sphingomonas sp. | reverse complement strand
TGCAGGAACGCCGCAACCAGATCGCGCGCGACCTCAACGCCTTCGATGCGAAGGTCGCCCAGTCGCCCGGTGCTGCCGCCCAACAGGCTGCGATCGACCGCGATTATCAGGTGCTGAAGGACCAGTACGACCAATTGCTCGCCGATCGCGAACAGACGTCGCTGCGCAACCAGGTCCAGACCCAGACCGACGCGGTGAAGTTCAACGTCGTCGATCCGCCGACGTCCCCGCGGGCGCCGACCGCACCCAATCGTCCGCTGTTCCTGACCGGCGTGCTGATCCTCGGCCTGTGCGGCGGGATCGGGGCGGCGTGGGCGCTGTCGCAACTGCGCACTACCTTCGCCACCGCCAGCCGGCTGGAAAAGGCCAGTGGCATGGTCGTCCTGGGATCGATCGGCGAAACCGTCTCCGCCGCGCAGACCGCACTCCGCCGCCGCCGCCTCCGCCTGTTCGCGGGCGGGGCAGGGGCGCTTGCCGCCGCCTGGGCGCTTCTGCTCGGGCTCGAATTCTTCCAGCGCGGCATGATTGCCTGAAGGCCGGTCCGATGAACGACGCTACACCCAACCGCCTGACCGGAAGCCTGGTCGAACGCGCCGCCCGGACATGGGACTTGGCGCCGCCGCCGCTGGCCTATCAAGCGCCGAAGCGGGTCGCGCCGGCCGCGCCGGCCGCGCCTTCCGAGCCTGTCGCGTCTGTCGCGTCTGTCGCGCCGGTCGCGGCCCCGTTCGGTCCGGTGACGGCGCCTGCCGCTGCGCCGATCTCGCGCGCCCGCCGCAGCCGTCACCCGGTGGTGGCGATCGACCGCGCCGGCCTGCGCGACCATGGACTGATCGTGCCCGGCACCGCGATCACGGCGCTCGCGGAGGAATTCCGCCTGGTGAAGCGCAACCTGCTCACGACCGCGCGCGAGATCGCCGATGCCGGCAAGGCGCGCGCGATCCTCGTCTGCTCGGCGCAGCCCGACGAAGGCAAGACCTTCTGCGCGATCAACCTGGCGCTGTCGCTGGCGGCCGAGCGCGATGTCGAGGTGCTGCTGGTCGACGCCGACTTCGCAAAGGCTGACGTCTTCGACACGCTGGGCGTGACCGTCGACGCGCCAGGCGTGCTCGATGCCATTGCCGATCCGTCGATCGACGTGGAGGATGGCATCGTCGACACCGACGTGCCCCATCTGTCGCTGCTGGGTGCGGGCAAGCGGTCGAACGACGACACCGAATTGCTCTCCAGCGCGCATGCGGCAGAGGTTCTGCGTCGACTGACGACCGCCAACCCGAACCGCATCGTCGTGTTCGATTCGCCGCCTGCGCTGGCGGCATCGCCTGCCGCGGTGCTCGCGCAGCATGTCGGTCAGACGATGCTGGTCGTCCGTGCCGATTCGACCAGCGAGAGCGACCTGCGCGAGGCGGTCACCCTGCTCGGCGCGTGCGATCACATCGGGCTCGTCCTCAATTCTGTCGTCTTCCAGCCTGGTGGACGGCGCTTCGGCTATTACGGCCAGGAGGGTGCGGAATGACCCGCCTTCGTACACATCTGCTCGCCGGTGCGGTGGTCGCCGCCGGTATGGCGACCCCGGCCGCGGCACAGCGCGCCAGCCGCCAGGTCACGCCCTATGTCGAGGTGGCGCAGGTGCTGACCGCCGACCTCGACGGGCCGGGCGACGTGCTGACCTATACGCAGCTTTCGGCCGGCATCGACGCGTCGGTGCAGACGCAGCGCGTGTCGGTCCAGGTCAGCTACCGCTACGATCACCGGATCGACTGGCAGGACCCGGTCACGCAGGGCAATGTCCATTCGGGCCTGGCCCGCGCGGCCATCCAGCTGTCGCCCGCGCTCAGCTTCGAAGGCGGGGCACTCGCCGCGCGCGCCCGCGACGACATCCGCGGCGCGGCGCCCGGTCCTGCGGGCAATTCGCGAAACTTGACCCAGCTCTATTCGGCCTATGCTGGACCGACGCTGGTCACCCACCTCGACCAGACCACGATCAACGCGGCCTATCGTTTCGGCTATACCAAGGTGGAGGCGCCGAGCTTCGATTTTGCGGCGCCCGGCCAGCCGGTGCTCGACAATTACGACGCCTCGACCAACCACATGGCGATGGCGTCGATCGGCACGCGGGCGGGGACCTATCTGCCGATCGGGCTGACGCTGAGCGGCGCGTGGGAACGCGAGGATATCAGCCAGCTCGACCAGCGGTACGACGGGAAGTTCGCGCGCGTCGATGCCGTTCTGCCGGTGACCCCCGCCATCGCACTGACGGCGGGGGCGGGGTACGAGAATATCCGCATCAGCGCCCGCGATGCCGTGGTCGACCCGGTGACGGGCGCCCCGGTCATCGACATCAACGGCCGCTTCGTCACCGACACCGGTTCGGCGCGCCGACTGGCGTACGAAACCGACGGGCTGTTCTGGGACGCGGGCGTCATCTGGCGCCCGAGCACGCGCACCACGCTGCAGGGCCGCATCGGTCGCCGGTACGACACGACCAGCTACACCGGATCGTTCAGCTGGGCGGTGTCCGATCGCACCGGCGTAAATATCGGCGTCTATGACAGCATCGACAGCATCGGTCGGGGCCTGAGCGACACGCTGGCGACGCTGCCGACCAGCTTCGTCAGCCAGCCCGATCCGTTCGGCGATCAGTTCAGTGGCTGCGTCTTCGGCGACGGGCAGAGCGCGGGCGGCTTCACCGGCGTCCAGGCCTCGGGCGGCTGCCTGACGCCGCTGCTTGGCGCGCTGACCACCGCCAGCTTCCGGTCGCGCGGGGTCGTCGGTGTCGTGTCGACCGTGTCCGGCCCCTGGTCGCTGGGCGTCGGTGCCGGCTATG
>DASTEN010000078.1:0-5903 GCA_035709645.1 Sphingomonas sp. | reverse complement strand
GGACGACATTCCGCTTTTTCGTCGCGAGCGTGATCAGCTATGCGCTGAACGCTTTCTGGACATGGTTGTGCACCTCGGCGCTGGGATTGCCGGATTGGACGCCGGTTCTGCCGCTGCTTTTCGTAACGCCCTTCGCGATGTTCGCGATCAATCGAAACTGGGTTTTCAAATAGATGGACCGTATCGTCTACGACCGCATGGCCGCGCATGATTCCACCCATTGGTGGTACCGTGCCCGCCGCGACATCCTGTCGGACTATGTCGCACGCTACGCGCATCTGCCCAAGGATGCGCGCGTGCTCGAGATCGGCTGCGGCACCGGGCATAATCTGCCGATGCTGGCGAGCTTCGGCGAGGTCGATGCGATCGAGATCGACGAGGCCGCCCGCGAAATCGCCAGCCAGCGGCTGGGAAAGGCCGTCGGCACCGCCCCCCTGCCCGAACTCGCCGGGGTCGAACGCGGCAGCTACGACATGGTCGCGGTCTTGGACGTGATCGAACATATCGACGACGACGTCGCCGCGCTGCGGGCGATGGCCGAGGCGCTGAAGCCCGGCGGCAAGATCCTGATCGCCGTCCCCGCGCACCAGTGGATGTGGAGCGCGCACGACGTGGTGAACCATCACAAGCGCCGGTATTCGAAGGCGACGCTGGACAAGGCGATCCGCGATGCCGGCCTGACCCACAACGGCCTGCGCTGGTTCAATTCGCTGTTGTTCCCAGCCGCGGTCGCCGCGCGCGTCGCGGGCAAGCTGACCGGCAAGGACGACAGCGACGATTCGCCCCCGGCCAAGCCGCTCAACACGATCTTCGAGGCGATCTTCCGGCTGGAGCGGCATCTGCTCGGTCGCGTGCCGCTGACGCCGGGGCTGTCGCTGATCACGCTGGCGTCGAAGTAACCGGCGGACGCCGCCTGACGCGCGCGAATGACGACTCAGGCGGACAGGAGCGCCAGTGCCGCCCCGACCGCGATCAACCCGCCGATCAGCGCCCCGGCGCGCCGACGGCGCCGGCGCGCATAGTCGTCCCACAGCGGCACGTCGACGTACCAGCCGCCATCACCGGCCTTCAACACCCCGGCGCGGGTGAGCTGATCGAACATCCGGCGATGGATGCGGCGATCGGGTCGATAGGGAACCGCCTTTTCCGGGGCGACCGCATCGCGCGACAGGAAATGCGACATCACGTCGCGTCGCGCCTTGGCCACCACCGCCGCTGCCGTCGTCGCCATCGGTGGATGCTTCTATCGCCGTTTGCCCTGATGCCGGATGTTGGCAGGCCGGCCGCGCCGCTTCAAGACCCGCGGTGGCCGGCCGCGGCGGTCGTCCCTCGGCGCGCCGCCGGCCGATCCCTTGCCGTCGGGCAGTTCGAACCGCAGCGCGCCGTTCGCCGGATTGGCCTCCGCCAACCGCAATTCCAGCCGCTGGCCGATGGCGAATTCGGTTCCCGAATGCTCGCCGACCAGCCGCTGCCCGGCTTCGTCGTAACGGAAATATTCGGTGCCCAGGTCGCGCGCCGGGACCAGTCCATCGCCACCGATTCCATCGACAGTCGCGAAGAAGCCGAAGCTCTGCACGCCGGTGATCCGAACGGGCATGATCTCGCCGACATGCTCGCTTAGATACGCCGCGACATAGCGGTCGATCGTCTCGCGCTCCGCCTCCATCGCACGGCGTTCGAGCTGGCTGATGCCTTCACCGATCCGTTCGAAATTGGCCGACTCCTCGGGAGTCAGCCCGCCTTCGCCCAAAGCGTAGCCGGTGACGAGCGCACGGTGGACCATCACGTCCGAATAGCGACGGATCGGCGAGGTGAAGTGCGCGTAGGAGCCGAGCGAGAGGCCGAAATGCCCGGCGTTCTGCGGGCCATAATAGGCTTGGGTTTGGGTGCGCAGCACCTGCTCCATCGCCTGCGGGCGGAAATCGCTGTTGCCGATCTTCTCCAGCAGGCGGTTGAACGTCGCCGGACGGATGACCTGGCCCAGCGCGAATTCGACACCCAGCGTCTTCAGATATTCCTTGAGCGCGACCAGCTTCTCGCGCGCGGGCGGCTCGTGGACGCGGTACATGACGGGCAGCTTCTTCGCCTCCAGCGCCTTCGCCGCGGCGACGTTGGCGGCGATCATGTAATCCTCGATCAGCTTGTGCGCGTCCAATCGCTCACGCGGGGCGACCGACAGGATGCGCCCCTGTTCGTCGAGCACGACGCGACGCTCCGGCAGGTCGAGATCGAGCGGCTCGCGCTCGGTGCGTGCGGCGTTCAGGGCGTGCCAGCAGGCCCAGAGGGGTTGCAGAATGCCCGATAGCGCGTCCCACTCCTCTGTTCCCCGGCGAAGGTCTGGGTCCAGGATCGGGCGCTCGGCAACTGGACCCCGGCCTTCGCCGGGGAACGAGTCTGCAAGCGATTGCGCATCCTCGTACGCGATGTTCGCGCGCAGCCGCACCACCGCCCGGCTGAACCGCCAGTCTTCGATCTTGCCCTTCGCCGAAATCTTCAGGTGGCAGGCCATCGCCGCGCGATCGACGTGCTGCTTCAGCGAACACACGTCCGCCGACAGCACTTCGGGCAACATCGGCACGACGCGGTCGGGGAAATAGACCGAATTGCCCCGCTTCCGCGCCTCCTTGTCGAGCAGCGAACCGGGCCGGACGTAGAAACTGACGTCGGCGATCGCGACGATCGCGTCCCAGCCGCCGTCGTCGCGGGGGGATGCCCAGACCGCATCGTCATGGTCGCGCGCGTCGACCGGATCGATCGCGACGATCGGCACATGGCGCAGGTCTTCGCGGTCGTCAGTCAGGGGAAGCGCCGCAACCCGCCTCGCCTCATCGAGCAAGTCGTCCGAGAAGACGTGCGGGATTCCGTGCTTGGCGATCGCGATCATCGAGAAGCTGCGCGGCGCGAATGCCTCGCCCAGCCGCTCGACGACGCGCGCGGTGATGCGCGGCGGCCGGCCCGAACGTTCGGCGACGACCAGTTCCCCGGCCAGCGCGCCGCCGGCATCGGACACCAGCCAGTCGCGGCGGTCCTTCTTGTCGAGGCCCATCAGGAACAGCTTGCCGCCCTCGTCGCGCAGCACGCCCATGATCGTGTCGGCGGTGGTGGCAGGCAGGACCTTCATCGGGTGCGCGATCCAGCCGGCCCCGGCCTCTTCGGTGCGCGCAAGGATACGCGCACCGACACCCAGCGCCCCGCGCTTGCGTTCGCGGACGCGCAGCCGCGGTTCGGGCACGCCGTCGGCCTCCCACCGTTCCGGCTGCGCCCAGACGGTGCCGCCGTCGTCGACGTCGACCACGCGCAGCACGGTCACCTTCGGCAGCCCGCCCATCTTGTGGAACGCGCGGCCGGGGGCGGAATCGATCAGGCCTTCGTCGGCCATGTCCTTCAGCAGCGCCTTCAGCGCGATCTTGTCCTGTCCGTGCAGGCCGAACGCGCGCGCGATTTCGCGCTTTCCCGCCGGCGTATCGCTGTCGGCGATGAAATCGAGGATCTGCTGGCGACCGGGAAGGCCGGGGATGCGCTTTACCATGGTCGGCAGATAGGGACTCTGGCGCGCCGCGTCACTTCCCCCTACCACCGTGCCCGCGAAAAGGACCCTTCCGATGCCGATCGACGCCACCTGCCCCTATGACGACCAGAATATCTTCGCGAAGATCCTGCGCGGCGAAATTCCATCGCGCCGGGTGTACGAGGACGACTGGGCGATCGCGTTCAACGACATCGCACCCCAGGCGCCGCAGCACATCCTGGTCATCCCGCGCGGCGCCTATGTCTCGTGGGACGATTTCAGCGCACGCGGATCCGATGCGGAGATCGCCGGGTTCGTCCGCGCGGTCGGCACGGTCGCGCGGAACGCCGGGATGGTCGCCGACGGCTATCGCCTGCTCGCGAACATCGGCCAGCATGGCGGGCAGGAAGTCCCGCACCTGCATGTCCACATCTTCGCCGGTCAGCCACTCGGCCCGATGCTCGCTCGCGGATAGGCTGCGCGCCGGCGTCCGCCCCGGCCCGTCGGGTGCGTGACCGGCAGGCCACCATCCGCGCCCAGGCGAATTACAGCGTGCGATAGGGGCTTGCCCACGGTCGATTTCGCTTTAGGCTCCCCCGCCATCAGAGCAAAGGCCGCTGATTTTTCGGCTTAGAGGGGATTTCGATGGCAACCATGCCACCTAACAGGGGCGTGTTCGAACGGATGTTCGCACGCAAATCGATCGCGCAGGTCCAGCGCGAGACGGAAACGAGCGAACTGAAGCGCACGCTCGGCAAGTGGAATCTGCTGCTGCTGGGTGTCGGCTGCATCATCGGTGCAGGTATCTTCGTCCGCACCGGATCGGCCGCCGCGCTGCATGCGGGGCCGGCGGTGCTGCTCAGCTTCGTCGTCGCAGGCATCGTCTGCGCCTTCGCCGGGCTCTGCTACGCCGAACTGTCGTCGACCCTGCCGGTATCGGGGTCTGCCTATACCTACGGCTACACCACGCTTGGCGAATTCGTCGCCTGGACGATGGGCGTGCTGCTGCTGCTCGAATATGGCATCGCGGCGTCGGTGGTCGCGGTGGGCTGGGGCGGGTACGTCGTCAGCCTGCTCGCCGATTTCGGGATCAACATTCCCGCCCAACTGACCGGCCCGGCCGGCTACACGCTGATGCGCGACGGCGCACCGGTGCTGGTCGACGGTCAGACGGTCACCACCATCTTCAACCTGCCGGCCTTCCTGATCTGCATCGCGCTCGCCCTGCTGCTGGTGCGCGGCGTGTCGGAATCGGCGAAGGTCAACAATATCATCGTCGCGGTGAAGGTCAGCGTGCTCGTCGCGTTCATCGTCGTCGGCGGTCTGATCGTCCTGTCGAAGCTGCCGCAGCTGGTCGCGACCAACTGGACGCCGTTCATTCCCGCGAACCAGGGGGATGGAAAGTTCGGCGTCGACGGCATCATGCGCGCCGCCTCGATCGTGTTCTTCGCCTACATCGGCTTCGAGGCGGTTTCGACCGCCGGCCAGGAAGCCAAGGACCCGAAGCGCGACATGCCCTTCGGCATCATCGGCAGCCTGGTCGTCTGCACGGTCATCTACATGCTGGTCGCCGCCATCATGACGCTGCTGGTGCCCTACACGTCGCTGAACGTGCCCGATCCAGTCGCGGTCGTCGTCGATGCGTTCGGCCCGACCTGGAGCTGGCTGGCCAAGATCATCAAGATCGGCGCGATCATCGGCCTGACCTCGGTCGTGCTGGTGCTGATGTACGGCCAGACGCGCATCTTCTACACGATGGCGCGCGACGGCCTGCTGCCGCGGGTGTTCGCGAACGTCCACCCGCGCTTCAAGACGCCGTACATCAACACGCTGCTCGTCGGCCTGATCACTGCGGTCGCCGCCGGCTTCCTCGACATCAACCTGCTGGGCGACGCGACGTCGGTCGGTACGCTGGCGGCGTTCGCCATCGTCTGCCTGTCGGTGATCTATCTGCGCCGCACCGCCCCCGACCTGCCGCGCGGATTCAAGGTGCCGCTGTACCCGATCACCCCGATCCTGGGCATCCTGTCGTGCGGATACCTGATCACGACGGTGCCGGCGAACGTGCTGCTGCTGTTCGTCATCTATCTGGCGATCGGCATGGTCGTGTATTTCTTCTACGGCATGCACAATTCGAACCTGCAGCGCGGCGAACCGCAGGACGACAAGCCCGACATGGGCGAATTCGTCGCCCCGGTGGGCGAGCAGCCGTAAGGCCGCCGCGTCCGACGCAAAAAAGGGGCCGGGGAGAGCACATCTCCCCGGCCCCTTTTTTATGATCCTCCCGATTGAAGGGGAGGGGACCGATCCGCAGGCCGGTGGAGAGTGCGGGCCACGACGGACGTCGCTTGCATAAAGCCCCCTCCACCACCGCTTCGCGGCGGTCGTCCTCCCC
>DASTEN010000077.1:0-6036 GCA_035709645.1 Sphingomonas sp. | reverse complement strand
CTGCCCTCACCCTTCCGGCGCTTCGCGCCTCCCTCCCTCTCCCACCGGGAGAGGGATTGCGCATGACGTCCTCGATCGTTCACCTTTGGCGTCTTGGGAAATGGACTCGCATTCTCGCGCGGCATGGTGCGCTACGCGGGATCGAGCGTGACCCCAACACGCCGGCCGCTGTTCGCCGCTTCGCGCGGATCGTTCGCTTCGGCGCGCTCGTCCCGAAGACCCCGCAGTACGCCGAAGCCTTCCAGGCGATCGGCCCGGCGGCGATCAAGCTCGGCCAGACGCTGGCGACCCGCCCCGACCTGGTCGGCGAGGATGCCGCGCACGACCTGCTGCGCCTCCAGGATTCCCTGCCCCCCGTCCCCTTCGACGAAATCCGCGCCCGGATCGAGAACAGCTTCGGCCGCCCGATCGGCGCGATGTTCGCCGAGTTCGAGGAAGAGCCGATCGGCGCCGCTTCGATCGCGCAGGTCCACCGCGCCATCACGACGGACGGTCGCCGCGTCGCGGTGAAGGTCCTGCGGCCCGGCGTCGAGGATAATTTCGCCCGCGCCATCGACACCTACGAATGGGCCGCCGCCCAGCTCGAGGGGCTGGGCGGCGAGGCCAATCGCCTGCGCCCGCGGCTGGTCATCGAGACGTTCAAGCGTTGGACCGCGCGCGAGCTCGACCTGCGCCGCGAGGGTGCATCGGCCTCCGAACTGGCCGAGGGGATGGAGGCGGAGCCCGATTTCGTCGTTCCCGCGATCGACTGGCAACGCACGTCCGGCAAGGTCCTGACGCTCGAATGGATCGACGGCATCAAGCTGTCGAACCGCGCCGGGCTGATCGATGCCGGATACGACGTGTCGGTACTGGCATCGAAGCTGGTCCGCGCGTTCCTGCGCCAGGCGATTTCGGACGGCTTCTTCCACGCCGACATGCACCAGGGCAATCTGTTCGCGCTGCCCGGGGATCGCATCGCCGCGATCGATTTCGGCATCATGGGCCGCATCGACCGTCGCGCTCGGGTGTGGCTGGCCGAGATCCTCTACGGCCTGATCACCGGCGACTATAAGCGGGTCGCCGAAATTCATTTCGAGGCGGGCTACGTCCCCCCGCACCACAATGTTGCCGAGTTCGCGACGGCGCTACGCGCGGTCGGCGAACCGATGCGCGGGCTGCCGGTCAAGGACATGTCGGTCGGCGCGATGCTCGACGGGCTGTTCGCGATCACCCGCGATTTCGACATGCAGACGCAGCCGCACCTGCTGCTGCTGCAAAAGACGATGGTCATGGTCGAGGGCGTCGCGACCCGTCTCGACCCCGACATCAACATGTGGGACGTGTCGGGGCCGTTCATCCGCGAATGGATCCGTACCGAATTGGGTCCCGAGGCGTGGGCCGCAGACCGCATCGTCACCGATCTGAAGACGCTGGCGCGGCTGCCCGACCTGATCCGCAATATCGAGGCGCGCTACCCGGCGCCGGGCGGCGCCCCGCCTGCCCCGCCGTTGCGGGAGATCGAGGTCGTGCGCGTCGGTGGCGGCTGGCGCTACGTCGCCGTCGCCATCCTGTCGGCGGCAGTGGCGGTCGCGGCGACGCTGTGGGTGGCGTGAAGAGCCTCTCGCGTTCCCGCGCAGGCGGGACCCCGGGGCGATGCTTCCTGCCCTCGTTTCTGCGTACCCGCCTCGGGGTCGCGTCCCGGCGAGACGTTGGCGGCACGCATAAGCGCCGTTCCCCGGCGAAGGCCGGGGTCCAATTGCGACTGCCTGTGCTGTCTCACCGGCCGGTCGAACCTGGGCCCCGGCCTGCGCCGGGGAATTGCGACCGAAGAGGCGGTGACGTTCCTCCGTCGCGGGGACACGGATCGTGGCTGCGCGGATGACGGAGTAAGGCAATGCCCCGCGCCCACGCCCCCCTCTGGCTGGCTGCCCCCACCCGCTACGCAGGCCTGTCCCGGCCCCGTGCGCGGTGGATGATGGCCACCCTGGCCCTCCTGATCGCGCTGGCGCTGACCGCGCTTGCCGTCCCAGACCCGACCGATCCCACGCCTGGCCAGGCCGCAACCGCCAGTGACCTCGGCATGTACGAAACCGTCGTCGCCGGTCTACGCGGCGGCGGCGATTATTATTCGCTGACGGCCGACGCGCTGCGCGCGGGCAACTATCCGCTCAAGCCCTTCGTCACCTTTCGCCTGCCGGTCCATGCCGTCGTCCAGGCCGCCTTGCCGCCGCTCGCATCGCGGCTGCTGCTGATGGCGCTGGCGATCGGCGTCGCCGTCGCCTGGTGGCGGCGGATCGCATCGCACCTTACCCGCGCGTCGGCCCGCGTGGCGCTGACGGTGCTGCTGGCAGCGGGGCTGATGGCATTCGTCCAGGCCGATCTGGTCGCCTTCCACGAAATCTGGGCCGCGCTGCTGCTGGCGCTGGCCCTCGTGTTGCGCACGTCGACGCGTTGGGTGCCGAGCGTCGCGATCGCCCTGATCGCGATGCTGGTGCGCGAAACTGCCGCGCTCCTCCCCCTCGTCATGGCTGCCTTCGCCTGGCGCGACGGCGCGCGGCACGAAGCGGCTGGCTGGAGCTTGTCGCTTCTCGCCCTGTTTACGGCTCTTGTCGCGCATGCCTCGGCCGTTGCCCAAGTCGTCGGCCCGCTCGATCCCGCGTCGCCGGGGTGGAGCGGTCTGCTCGGCCCCGGTTTCTTCGTGCGCGCAGTCGCATCCTCGACAGCGCTCGACGCCCTGCCGACGGTGCTTGCCGCGCCGCTCGTCGCGCTCGCGCTGTTCGGCTGGACCGCATGGCGCGATCCGCTGGCGGGCCGTGCCGCGATGCTGTTCGCAGGATATGCGATCGCGATCGCCGTCTTCGCGCGCGCCGACACCTTCTATTGGGCGCTGATGCCCGCCCCCGTGCTGCTGGTCGGACTGGTCTTTGCCCCCGACGCGATCCGCGACCTTGCCGCCACGCTGCTCGACAGGCGGCGCGTCCGGGTGCAGAGGATCACGCAATGAAGCGCATCCTGCTGATCGTCGGCGGCGGCATCGCCGCGTTTAAGGCCTGCGAGCTGATCCGCCTGATCCGCAAAGCCGGCATGACCGTGACCCCGGTGCTGACGGAGGGCGGTGCGCATTTCGTCACGCCGATGACGCTGGCGGCCCTCGCCGAAAGCCCGGTCTACACGACGTTGTGGGACCTGAAGGACGAAGCGGAGATGGGCCACATCCAGCTCAGCCGCGCCGCCGACCTGATCGTCGTCGCGCCCGCCACCGCCGACCTGCTCGCGCGCATGACGCACGGCCATGCCGACGATCTGGCGACCACGCTGCTACTCGCGACCGATACGCCCGTGCTCGCCGCGCCTGCGATGAACGTGCGGATGTGGCAGCATGCCGCGACACGGCGCAACGTCGCCCAGCTGCGCGACGACGGCGTACACGTCATGGAGCCTGACGAAGGCACGATGGCGTGCGGCGAATATGGTCCCGGCCGCCTGCCCGAACCCGCCGCGATCATGGCCGCGATCGAACGCCAATTCGCCGGCGCCGGGCCGCTTACGGGCAGGCACGTGCTCGTCACCGCCGGCCCGACGCACGAGCCGATCGACCCCGTCCGCTACATCGCCAACCGGTCGTCGGGGAAACAGGGCTATGCCATCGCCGGCGCCCTGGCCGAACTCGGCGCACGCGTGACGCTCGTGTCGGGCCCCGTCACGCTCCCGACGCCCAAGGGGGTCGATCGCATCGACGTCGAAACCGCGCGCGAGATGGCCGACACCGTTGCCGCCGCTCTCCCCGCCGACGCCGCCGTTATGGTCGCGGCGGTGGCGGATTGGTACGTCGAGGCCGCCGCGCAAAAGCTGAAGAAGGGCGCCGGCGTGCCGCCGCTGGCGCTCCATACCAACCCCGACATCCTCGCGACGCTGGCGCAGGCGCCGAACCGCCCGCGACTGGTGGTGGGCTTCGCCGCCGAAACCGAACGCGTCGTCGACCATGCGACCGCCAAGCGCACGCGCAAGGGGGCGGATTGGATCGTCGCCAACGACGTGTCCGGCGACGTCATGGGCGGCGATGCCAATACCGTGCATCTGGTCACTGCCGATGGCGTCGAGGATTGGGAGCCGCTGTCCAAGGATGCCGTCGCACGCCGCCTGGCCCGGCGGATCGCGACGGCGCTCGCCTGACCCCCGGTACGCCGGCAGCCGATGTCTGCGGCCGCACGCCCATGCCTCGGCCGACGCCGGCATCGGCGTCGGATCGCGATCAGCGTTTCGCGGCCAGCCAGCGATCGATCTGCGCGACTTCGGCGCGCTGCGCCGCGATCACCGCGCTTGCAAGCCTGCGCGCTTCGGCATCCTTGCCGAACGTCAGCTCCGTCTCGGCCATGGCGATCGCCGCCAGATGATGGACCTTCATCTGCTGCATGAAGTCGACGTCGGCATCGCCGGTATAGCGCGATGCGCCCTGCATCATCGACGCCATCGACCGCTTGTACGCCGCCGTCGATGGCGGATCGTTCGGCGACGGTGCGGCCATGTCCATGCCCGCCATACCATCCTTGGTGGCGGTGTCGGTCGGCTGGGCGGCGGGTTGCGCCGAACAGGCAGCCAGCGCCATCAGTGGCAGGACGGACAGGACCTGCATTCGCATCGATCGCCTCCAGATGCGCGCTCACGACTGCCGCGGGCCCGGACAGCGTAGAACACATATCGGACCGGTTCGTTGCCCGGACGGCTCGCGCAGCGGCCGGCCCCACCGGCGGGACGGTTCCTCGAAAAGCATTTTCCTACATCGCTGCGATCTGCTTGATGCGGACAGCAGCGATGTCGCGATCCGCCTGCCCGAAATCGAACCGGGAAAAGTGACAAAGGTGACAAAGGTGACAAAGGTGACAAAGGCTGACGAATTGACCGCGTTATCGTCACTTTTGCGGTTGCCGCGCTGTTCAGCACGGGGTTTCGACAGGGCGGCGCCACTTCGCTATCAGGCACGACCATGACTCCGATCCGCATCGCCCTGAAACGCCTGTCCAACGGCGCCGACCTGCCGCTGCCGTCCTATGCGACCGACGGCGCCGCGGGCCTGGACGTCGTGTCGGCGGAAACCTGCGCGATTCGCGCGGGCGAACGGCGCGCGGTCGCGACCGGCTTCGCCATCGCCATCCCCGATGGCTACGAGGTGCAGGTCCGCCCCCGCTCCGGCCTGGCGCTGAAGCACGGCGTCACCTGCCTGAACACGCCCGGCACGATCGACAGCGACTATCGCGGCGAGGTGAAGGTGATCCTGGCCAACCTTGGCGCCGAAACCTTCACGATCGCGCGCGGCGATCGCATCGCGCAGCTCGTCCCGGCGCCCGTTCTGCGCGCAGTGCTGGACGAGGTTGCCGACCTTGCGCCGACCACTCGCGGTGAGGGTGGCTTCGGGTCGACAGGGCGGTGAGCGCGCTGCTGGCCCTGCTTGCGACGGCCGGACAGAGCGTACCGGCCGTGCCCGTCGTGCCGCCGGCCGCGCCGTCTCTCGCTCCGCCGACGCCGACGCCGCCTGCCGACTGGTCCGCCGTACCGCCGCTGCCCTGGCGCGTCGCGCCCCAGTCCGCACCCGAACTCGACGCCTTCGTCCAGCGCACGGTCGCGACCGAACACTGTCCGGTCGCGACGTCGCGCATTGTGGTTGAGGTAGCGGTGTTCCTGCGCAGCGACGGCCTGCCGCGCGCGGTCGTGCCGCGGGCGATCGATTGCCCGACCGTGGAGCAATTCGCCGCCGGGCTCGTCTCCAGCCTGGCACGCAACAACATCCGCCTGCCCGCCAGCGGCTGGTATCGGACCACCATCACCTTCGACTGGACGCGATGACGCTCGGCGACGCGGACCTGGAACGCTATGCGCGCCACATCGTGCTGCGCGAGATCGGCGGCGCCGGGCAGGTGCGGCTGGGGCAGGCGCAGGTCGTCGTCATCGGTGCGGGCGGCATCGGTTCGCCGGCGATCCAGTATCTCGCCGCGGCGGGCATCGGTCGGCTGATCTTGGTCGACGACGACCGCGTCGACCTGTCGAACCTGCAGCGCC
>DASTEN010000076.1:0-7483 GCA_035709645.1 Sphingomonas sp. | reverse complement strand
GGTGAGGTGCAGGCCCGCGTGCCGCTGGCGAGCCGGGCCGAGGTAGAGGCCGTCATCGCGAATGCCGAGGCGGCGCAGCCCGCCTGGGCCGCGACCAACCCGCAGCGCCGCGCCCGGGTCATGTTCAAGTTCAAGGAACTGGTCGAAGCGAACATGGAGGACCTGGCCCACACGCTCAGCTCCGAGCATGGCAAGGTCATCGCCGATGCCAAGGGCGATATCCAGCGCGGCCTCGACGTCATCGAATTCGCCTGCGGCGTGCCGCATCTGCTGAAGGGTGATTATACCCAGGGCGCCGGCCCCGGCATCGACGTCTATTCGATGCGGATGCCGGTCGGCATCGGCGCGGGCATCACGCCGTTCAACTTCCCGGGCATGATCCCGATGTGGATGTTCGGCGTCGCCATCGCCTGCGGCAACGCCTTCATCCTGAAGCCTAGTGAGCGTGACCCGTCGGTACCGGTCCGCCTGGCCGAACTGATGCTGGAGGCCGGATTGCCCGAGGGCATCCTTCAGGTCGTTCACGGCGACAAGGAGATGGTCGACGCGATCCTGGATCACCCGGCGATTTCGGCGGTCAGCTTCGTCGGATCGTCGGACATCGCGCATTACGTCTATCAGCGCGGCGTGGCTGCCGGAAAGCGCGTGCAGGCGATGGGTGGGGCCAAGAACCATGGCATCGTCATGCCCGACGCCGATCTGGATCAGGTCGTCGCCGATCTGTCGGGTGCGGCATTCGGATCGGCAGGCGAGCGCTGCATGGCGCTGCCGGTCGTCGTGCCGGTGGGCGAGAAGACTGCGGACAATCTGCGCGAAAAGCTGATCCCGGCCATCCATGCGTTGCGTGTCGGCGTGTCGACCGATGCGGAGGCGCATTATGGCCCGGTAGTGAATGCTGCGCACAAGCAGCGGGTCGAGAACTGGATCCAGACCGGGGTCGATGAAGGTGCCGAACTGGTCGTCGATGGTCGCGGTTTCACGCTGCAAGGGCATGAGGCAGGCTTCTTCATCGGACCCAGCCTGTTCGACCGCGTGACGCCGCAGATGCAGAGTTACAAGGAAGAGATTTTCGGCCCGGTCCTGCAGATCGTCCGCGCGCCCGATTTCGAGACCGCCGTGCGTCTGCCGAGCGAGCACCAGTACGGCAACGGCGTCGCGATCTTCACCCGCAACGGTCACGCCGCACGCGAATTCGCGGCGCGCGTCGAGGTCGGGATGGTCGGCATTAACGTGCCGATCCCGGTACCGGTCGCGTATCACACCTTCGGCGGGTGGAAGCGCAGCGCGTTCGGCGACGTCAATCAGCACGGGATGGAAGGCGTGCGGTTCTGGACCAAGGTCAAGACCGTGACCCAGCGTTGGCCCGATGGCGGGGTGGGAGAGGGCGGCAACGCCTTCGTCATCCCGACGATGGGCTGACGCATGCCGCGCGCGCGTGCGTCGTCGGGATCGCCCTTCGAGGCGACCATCGGATTCAGCCGGGCGGTGCGCGTCGGCAATCGCATCCTCGTGTCCGGCACCGCGCCGGTCGAGGACGACGGCAGCTCGACGCCCGGTGATGCAGAGGCGCAGGCGGAACGTTGCCTTGCGGTGATCGTCCGCGCGATCGAGCAGCTCGGTGGATCGGCGGAGGATGTCGTGCGCACGCGGCTCTATCTGGTCGATGCCGGCGACGCCGACGCGGTCGGCCGCGCGCATGGCCGCTGGTTCGGCGACATCCGCCCGGCATCGACGATGGTGGTCGTGGGCGGATTGCTGCGCCCCGAATGGCGGGTCGAGATCGAAGCCGAAGCGGAGGCCGACGCATGACGTGGCTGCGCACCCTGGCGCTCGGCGTCGCCGGCACGTTGAGCGTGGGCACGGCGGCTGCGCAGACGAAGACGGCCGAGGCACCGACGCAGGTCATGGTGGTTGGCATGTTCCACTTCGCCAATCCCGGGCTCGATTACCGCAACCTCGCGGTCGACGACGTGCTGGCGCCCGCGCGCCAGCGTGAGATCGAAGACATCGTCGATGCGCTCGCCCGGTTCCGCCCGACCGTGATCGGCACCGAATGGCGGGCCGAGGCGGCGGCAGCCAGCTACCGCAAATATCTCGACGGGACGCTTCCTCCCGACCGCGACGAAACCGTCCAGCTGGCGTTCCGGTTGGCCAAGCAGGCCGGCAATGCGACGGTGCTGGGGATGGATGCCCCCGCATCGCTGCCGTTCGGGCCGGTGATGGCCTATGCCAAAGGCCACGGGCAGCAGGCGTTTATCGACCATGTCAGTGCCGTCAGCGAGGCCAACGTCGCCGAGCAGGATCGCTTGCTCAAGACCGTCGGCATCGTCGGCGTCCTGCGGCTGCTGAGCGACCCCGAGAAGGCCCGGCGCGACCATATGCTCTACACCGATACGCTGCGTATCGGCGGCGGTGCGGAACAACCCGGCGTCGATGCGGTCGCGCCCTGGTATCGCCGCAATCTGGCGATCTGCGCCAACATCCTTCAGGCGGCCCGGCCCGGCGGCCGCATGATCATCTTCTTCGGCGGCGGCCACCTGCACCTTCTGCGGCAATGCCTGTCCGAATCGTCCGGCATCACCCTTGTCGACGCTCGCGACTACCTGCCGCGCGTCAGGAAGTGAAAGACACCATGACCGACCAATTCGACCTGACCGCCGACCAGCGCGAAATCCAGGACCTCGCGCGTCGCTTCACCGCCGATCGGATCACGCCATTCGCGGCCGAATGGGACGAAAAACATCATTATCCCGTCGATGTGTGGAAGGCTGCCGGCGAGCTCGGCTTCGGCGCGATCTACGTCAGCGAGGCCGATGGGGGCATTGGCCTCGGCCGGCTGGAGGCGGCGCTGATCATGGAGGCGATGGCCTATGGCTGTCCCGCCACGTCGGCGTTCATATCGATCCACAACATGGCAGCGTGGATGATCGCGACCTACGGCGGTCAGGCGCTCAAGGACCGCTTCCTGCCCAGTCTGGTGTCGATGGACCGGATCGCCAGCTACTGCCTGACCGAACCGGGATCGGGGTCGGACGCGGCCGCGCTGAAGGCGACGGCACGACGCGACGGCGACCATTATGTGCTGAACGGCACGAAACAGTTCATCTCGGGCGCCGGCTACAACGACCTGTACGTCTGCATGGTTCGGACGGGCGAGGAAAAATCGCGGGGGATCAGCTGTATCGTCGTCGAAAAGGATACGCCGGGGCTGTCGTTCGGTGCTCCGGAGCGCAAGCTGGGATGGAACGCCAGCCCGACCGCGCAGGTGATCTTCGAGGACTGCCGCGTGCCGGTGGAAAATCTGGTCGGGCGGGAAGGCGACGGCTTCCGCTTCGCCATGGCCGGGCTCGACGGCGGACGCCTGAACATCGGAGCGTGCTCGCTGGGCGGCGCGCAGCGGTGCCTGGACGAAGCGGTGCGCTATACCAAGGAGCGCCAGCAGTTCGGGACGCCGGTCGCCGATTTCCAGAACACGCAATTCACCCTGGCCGACATGGCGACCGACCTGGAGGCGTCGCGCGCGCTACTGTATCTTGCGGCCGCGAAGGTGACGAACAACGCGCCCGACAAATCGCGATTCTCGGCGATGGCAAAGCGGCTGGCGACCGACAACGGATCGTCGATCGTCGACCGCGCGCTGCAGCTTCATGGCGGCTATGGCTATCTGATGGACTATCCGATCGAACGCTTCTGGCGCGATTTGCGCGTGCATTCGATCCTGGAGGGGACGAACCAGGTGATGCGGATGATCGTCGGCCGCGATCTGGTGCGTCAGTGATGGGCGCCGACGTCCTCCCCGCGAGCGGGGAGAATCATTGATGTCCGACCCCTGGACCCAGGCCGTCACCGCAATGACCGACGCGATGCGCAAGCCGCTGGGCGGCGCGCCCACACGACCCTATGATCCGCTCGCGCTGATGCAGACGATGGGCGACTTCACCGCGCAGGTGATGGCCGATCCCGCACAGCTCTTTTCGGTTCAGGCCGAAGCCGCGCGCGAGTGGGGGCGGTTCTGGGCCGGCGTATGGACACCGGGCGAAAAGCCGAGCGACCGCCGCTTCGCCGCGCCCGAGTGGCAGGACGATCCTTGGTATCGCGCGATCCGCGACGCCTATCTGCTCGCATCGGCGCAGATGCGGCGATTGGCGGCCGGAGCGGGCACCAGCGGCGCCGACCGGGCGATGATCGCCTTTCTGCTTGATGGCTGGCTGAACGCGGTATCGCCGACCAACTTCGCGATGACCAATCCGCAGGTCGTCTATCGCACGCTGGAGACGGGGGGCGCGAACCTGCTGGCGGGCTTCGCGAACCTGGTCGAGGACGTCGCGAGCGGCAAGGGTATCGTCAAGCGCCGCACCGACCCGAATGCCTTCGTGAAGGGCGAGACGATCGCCGCGACGCCTGGCGAAGTCGTGTGGCAGAACGATCTGTGTCAACTGATCCAGTACACGCCGACGACGGCGGACGTCGCAGCCGAACCGCTGCTGTACGTCCCCCCGCTCGTCAATCGCTTCTACATGATCGACCTTCAGCCCAAGTCCAGCCTGGTGAAATGGCTGGTCGACCAGGGTCGTACCGTCTTCGTCATCTCCTGGATCAACCCGACCGAAGCGCACCGCGACCGCGGCGTCGAGGAGTATGTCCTGTCCGGCATCGTCGAAGCGGCGGGTGTGGTGCGCGCACGAACGGGCAAGGCGCCCGATCTGTTCGCGTTTTGCCTGGGGGGGACGCTGACCGCGATCGCGCTGGCGTATCTGGCGGCGCGGGGCCGCGCGGACGAGGTCAATTCGGCGACGCTCATCGGCAGCATGGTCGATTTCGCCGACATGCGCGATTGGTCGGCGTTCGTCCACGAGGCGCATCTGACCGCGCTGGAGGGACATCTCGAGCGCCAGGGTTTCATCGACTCGATCGAATTGCAGCAGCTGTTCGCGGCGATGCGCGCCAACGACCTGATCTGGTCGTCGGTGGTCAACCACTATCTGCTCGACAAGCCTTCACCGCCCAGCGACCTGCTGTATTGGTTCGAGGACGGGGCACGGATCCCGGCGGCGTTCCTCAAGAGCTACAATCGCGACCTGCTGCTGAACAATGCCCTGGTCGAACCCGCCGGCTTCATGGTGGGCGGAGAGGCGATCGATCTGGCGAAGATCGCCACCCCCATCCTGTCGATCGCGCTGAAGGACGACCATGTGTCCGCCTGGGATGCCGTCTATGGCGGCGCGCGGATGCTGAATGCGGACTTCGTGCTGGGCGGCTCCGGTCACAACGCTGGCGTCATCAACCCGCCTGCCGCCAACAAGCATGGGTACTGGACCAATGACGCGAGGCCGGCGACGGGTGCGGAATGGGTGCAGGGCGCGACCAAGCATGACGGTTCGTGGTGGCCGTGGTGGACAGGCTGGCTCGATCGCCATGGCTCTGCCGACCGGGTCCCGGCCAGGACGATAACCGACGGGATCGAACCCGCTCCCGGCTCTTACGCGAAAGCTCAATGACACATTCTATGACGGATACCGTGCTCGCCGAACGTGATGGTTCGGCGGGCCGTCTGCGCCTCAACCGGCCAAAGGCACTCCATTCGCTCGATCTGGCGATGGTGCGCCAGATGACGCACGCATTGCTGGCGTGGCGCGACGATCCCGACATCCGCGTCGTGCTGATCGATCATGCCGACGGTCGTGGATTTTGTGCAGGTGGCGATGTCGTGACGATCGCCAAGGCTCTGGAGGGCCGCGAAAAGGCGGCGCGATCGTTCTTCTATGAAGAATACCGCCTCAACCATCTGATGTACACGTTCCCGAAGCCGGGCGTGGCGTTCATGGACGGCGTGACGATGGGCGGCGGCGTCGGCATCGCCTGCCCCTGCCGCTTTCGCGTCGCCACCGAACGCACGGTGTTCGCGATGCCGGAAACCGCGATCGGAATCTTCCCCGACGTCGGCGGCGGTCGGTATCTGTCGCGGCTCCGCGGGCGGGTTGCGCAATATCTAGCACTTACCTCCGCGCGGCTGACGGGCTCGGATTGCAAGGCGCTGCGCCTCGCGACGCACTACCTGCCGTCGGAGGCCCTGGACGAGGCCAAGCGTCGCATCGCCGCCGATCCGTTCCGGGTCGAGGCGATCCTTGACGAACTGTCGGTCACCCCGCCCGAGGCGGAGATCATGATGCGCCTGCCGCTGATCGATCGCTGCTTTGCCGCTGATGATCTGGGCGAAATCCTCGCCTGCCTGGATGCCGAACAGGACGATTGGGCGACGAAGACTGCCGCCAGCATCCGCGCCAAATCGCCGACCGCCTGCGCCGTCTCGCTCAGAATGCTGGTCGAAAGCCCCAAGCAGCCCCATTTCGTCGACGAAATGCGGATGGAATATGCCTTGATGGTCCGGATGATCGCGTTCCCGGACTTTGCGGAAGGGGTGCGCGCGCTGTTGATCGACAAGACCGGCGATCCGCAGTGGCAGCCGCAGGCCGACACCGATCCCTTTTTCGAACCCTTGTCCCCGATCGATGCCTGGAGCCCGCTATGAGCCGTTACGAAACCCTGATCGTCGAACAGCGCGATGGCGGTGTGACGCTCATCACGCTCAACCGTCCGCAGGCGCTGAATGCGCTCAATTCGCAGGTGCTGAGCGAACTCATCGCCGCGCTGGAGGCCTTCGACGCCGACGACAGCCAGGGCTGCGCGGTGCTGACGGGCAGCGCAAAGGCGTTCGCGGCGGGTGCGGACATCAAGGAAATGCAGGCGATGGACTTCGCCCAGATGTACGGCACCAATCACTTTGGCGGCTACGATCGCGTGACCGCGACCCGCAAACCCATCATCGCCGCGGTGGCGGGCTACGCGCTGGGCGGCGGGTGTGAGCTTGCCATGATGTGCGATTTCATCTTGGCCGCCGACACCGCGAAATTCGGCCAGCCCGAAATCAAGCTGGCGGTGTCGCCGGGCATGGGCGGATCGCAGCGGTTGGCGCGTGCGGTCGGCAAGGCCAAGGCGATGGACATGTGCCTGACCGGCCGGATGATGGACGCGGCCGAGGCCGAACGGGCAGGGCTCGTCTCGCGCATCATCCCCGCCAACGACCTGATCGACGAAGCGGTGAAGACCGCCGCGACGATCGCCGGCATGGCGCCACTCGCCGTTAAGGCGAACAAGGAAATGGTCAATGCCGCGTTCGAGACGGGTCTAACCCAAGGCGTCGCGTTCGAGCGACGGCTATTCCACGGGCTGTTTGGGACGGCTGACCAGAAGGAAGGCATGGCAGCCTTCGTCGAGAAGCGTCCGGGAAACTGGACGGGGCGCTGATATGGAAGACACGGTTCCGACCTTATACCTGCAGGGCGCGATGATCGGGGGGGCCGTGCTTGGCCTGATCGGACGGTTGGTCACCCGACGACCATGGTTGTCCATCATCGCATTTGGACCGATAATCATCATGGCCGGTTTTGCGATGTTAGGTGCGATCCAGGGTGCACCCGTAACG
>DASTEN010000075.1:0-2007 GCA_035709645.1 Sphingomonas sp. | reverse complement strand
GGCATCCAGCGCGTCCGGCGTATGCGCGTAATCGACATAGACCGGCGCGCCGCTGGCGGTGATCGCGGCACGTTCCAGTCGCCCGCGCACTGGTTGCAGCCGGCCGAGCGCCGCGATCGTCGCCGCGACATCGCCGCCGGTGGCAATGACAAGTCCCGCCGCGGTCAGGGCGTTGGCGGCCTGATACGCGCCGATCAGCGGCAGCATCACCCGGTGCGTCTGCCCCGCCGCCTCGATCGTCAGTCCCTGCCCCAGCAACGTCGGCTCACGCGCGACAAGGCGCAGCGTGTCGCCATGTTCGCCGACCGTCAGCAGCGTCAGGTGACGGGCGCGGGCCAGGTCGATCACCCGGTCGGAATTCGGATCGTCGGCCCACACCACCACCGCACCGTCGTCCGCCACTACCTCGGCGAACAGTCGCAGCTTGGCGGTGAAATAGGCCGCCATGTCGCCGTGATAGTCGAGATGATCGCGGCTGAGATTGGTGAACGCCGCGGCCCGGACCGACAGTCCTTCGGTGCGATACTGGGTCAGGCCGTGGCTCGACGCTTCGAACGCGACATGGGTCACGCCTTCCCGCGCGAGCCCGGCGACATTCGACAGGAAGGTGACGACATCGGGCGTGGTCAGCCCGGTCGTCACGCGGTCGTCGGCGGTCGTCACGCCCAGCGTTCCGATCGATGCGGCATGATAGCCTGCAAAGCGCCACAACTGGCGGGTCAGTTCGACCGTGGACGTCTTGCCGTTGGTACCCGTAACCGCGACCGTGGTCTGCGGGAACGGCGCGAAGAAACGCGCGGCCAGACGCGCGAAGCATTCGCGCGGATTGTCCGCGGCGATATGCACCGCTCCCTCGACGGTCGCCCCGGGTCGCGCGACCACCGCGATCGCGCCGGCGGCGACGGCGGCGGGGATGAAATCCTCGCCGTTGACGCGCGCGCCCGCGAACGCACCGAAGATCGTCCCGCGGGCGACCTTGCGGTGATCGATCGCAAAGCCGGTGACAGTGTCGACCTGTTCGCCGCCGGTCAGCGCGCCCAGCTTCACTCCGCGGCGCCGTGCTTGTCGGTGCCACCGCGCCAGATCAGCGGCTTCATCTCCGACAGATCGACGTCGCGGGTCAGGCTGGGCTGCACACCGAGCAGCGAGCCCGTGCGGCTGATCACGCGGCTGACGACCGGTGCGGCGGTGTAGGCCGCGGTCGTCTGGAACGAATTCGCTTCGACGCGCTGGGATGAATCGAGCATCACGATCACCACATAGCGCGGTGCGTCCATCGGGAAAGCCGCCGCGAAGGTCGATACGTTGACGTGTTTCGAATAGCCGCCGACGCCCGGTTTTTCCGCGGTGCCGGTCTTGCCACCGACGCGGTACCCGGGCGCCTCGCCCTTCTTGCCGGTGCCGTCGGTCACGATCAGGCGCAGCAGCTGGCGCATCCGCGCGCTGGTCGATTCGCTGATGACACGGCGCCCGGCCGGGGCCTGACCCGCGCCGACCTTCATCATCGTCGCCGGCCGCCAGACGCCGCCGTTCACCAGCGCGGCATAGGCGCTGGCCAGATGCAGCGGCGTCACCGCGATGCCGTGTCCGTACGCCGTCGTCATCGTCGTCGCGCGGCCCCAGTTGACCGGCCACAACGGCTTGGCCTTTTCGATCTCGATGTCGGGCGCGGTGTCGAAGCCCATCTTGCGGAACATCGCCTCCATCCGCTCGCGCCCGATCTCGTCGGCGATGCGGGCGGTGGCGATGTTCGACGAATAGATGAGGGTTTCGGGGATGTTCAGCCAGCGCTTCTGCGCGTGATCGTCCTTGATATGGAACCGCCCGATCGGCAGCGGCTGGGTCGCATCGAAGCGGCGCGACATGTCGGTGACCACGCCCGAATCGATCGCCGCCGCCATCGCGATCGGCTTGAACGCGGACCCGAGTTCGTAGCGGCTCTGCGTCATGTTGTTCATGCCGCCGTCGCCCGACATCACCTTATTGGGGTTGAACGTCGGCAGCGAC
>DASTEN010000074.1:0-12999 GCA_035709645.1 Sphingomonas sp. | reverse complement strand
CCGCCCCTCATGCCGCTCACCCGCCGACCTGACACCCGGTCCATCCAATCTCACCGGAAGGACACTTATGAACACCACTACCCCCGATACGCTCGGCCACCGTCTGCGCATCGCCGCCTGGACCGGCGCGGTCGCACTGCTGGCGCTGCCGTTCGTCGCGATGCAGTTCACCCGCGAGGTCCAGTGGACCGCTTCCGACTTCGTCGTCTTCGGCACCATGCTGGCGGTCGCGTGCGCGGCGTTCGATCGCCTGACCCGCATGGGTGGCGGCTGGCCGTATCGGATCGGCGCCGCGACGGCCGTGTTCGCCGGCTTCTTCCTGGTCTGGGTCAACCTGGCGGTCGGCATCATCGGCAGCGAGGACAACCCTGCGAATCTGCTTTACGCCGTCGTCATCGCGGTGGCGGTGGGCGGCGCCGTCGTCAGCCGCGCGCGAGCGAAGGGCATGGCGCGCAGCCTCGCCCTCGCCGCCGCGGCGCAGGTCGCGATCGGCGCGCTGGCGCTGACGATGGGCTGGGGCGAGGGCAGCCGCATCTATCCGCGCGACATCGTCGGAGCCACTCTGGTCGTCACGACGTTGTGGCTGGCGGCGGCGGCGGCCTTTGCGATCGCCGCGCGAAACGGAGACTGACGACATGATGGCACGCGCGGCACGGATCGATCGCACCGGCGGACCGGAGGTCATCCGGTGGGTCGACGTCGACCTGCCCGACCCCGGCGCGCGTGAGGTGCTGATGCGCAACACCGCGGTCGGGCTGAATTACATCGACGCCTACCACCGCAGCGGCCTGTATCCGATCGACCTGCCCGCCGGCCTCGGCAGCGAGGCGGCCGGCGTGGTCGAGGCGGTGGGACCCGATGTCACGCAGGTGAAGGTCGGCGACCGGGTCGGCACCTTCGGTCCGGCGCGGGGCGCCTATGCGACGGCGCGGATCGTTAAGGCCGACAGCCTCGTGCCCTTGCCCGACGACATCGACGATCGCACCGCCGCCGCGCTGTTGCTGAAGGGTGCGACGACCGAATTCCTGGTCGACCGCTGCGCCCGGGTGCAGGCTGGCCAGACCGCGCTGGTCTGGGCGGCGGCAGGCGGCGTCGGGCATCTGCTGGTCGGTTGGCTGAAGGCGCGCGGCGCCACCGTCATCGGCATCGCCGGTGGCGCGGAGAAGGGCGAGGACGCTCGGCGGGCGGGTGCCGACCATGTGCTCGACCACCGCAGCGACGCCATCGCGGCGCGGGCGCGCGAAATCACCAACGGCGCCGGAGTCGACGTCGTGTTCGACGGCGTCGGCAAGGCAAGCTGGGAGGCCTCGCTGAAGTCCGCCAGGCGCCGCGGGTTGATCGTCAGCTTCGGCAACGCATCGGGCGCGGTGACGGGCGTGAACCTGAGCACGCTGTCGGCGCATGGTTCCCTGTTTGCCACCCGACCGACACTGTTCGACTATTATGTCACGCCGGAGGAACGGGCGTCAGGCTTCGACGCGGTGTTCGGGATGCTGCGCGCCGGGCATATCCGCCCCGAGATCGGGCGAATCTTCGCGCTGGAGGACGCCGCCGACGCCCACCGCGCGATGGAAGCGGGCGAGACGCGCGGGAGTACGCTGCTGATCCCGGAGTGAGGGGCGAACCGGCATTCAGAACCCGCGGTGTTCCTGCGCAGGCGGAAACCCAGAGCCAAGCAAAACAACCGGGTGTTGAATTCTTGGCCCTAGGCTCCCGCCTGAGCGGGAGCACGCGGGATTATCCCGGGTAGTTCGCCCCCTTCAGCAGCCCCGCCAGATGCGCGGCGTTCGATGCGACCATCTTGGCGGTCTTCGTCACCTTCTCGGGCGTTTCGGGCAGATCCTGGAAATCGACCGATCCCATCGCTTCGCCCACCCAGTAGCAGGCGGCGACCGCCGGGATGGTCCAGCCGGTGTCGTTCAGCGATTGGAACAGCTGCGCGGAACTGAAATGCGCGCCATCCTCGTTCCCGACGATGGCCGCCACCGCGACCTTGCCGTATGACGGCATGCGGCCCTGATCGTCGGTTTCGCTGATGAAGGCGTCCATCCGCTCCAGCACGCGCTTGGCGATGCTGCCGATCTGGCCCATCCAGATCGGACCGCCGAGGATCAGGATGTCGTGATCGAGGATCTTCTTGCGCATCAGTGGCCAGTCGTCGCCCGGACCTTCGTCGCTGGTGACGCCGGGCTTCACGTCGCAGGCGGCGACGCGGATCGTCTCGGTAATCTCGACGTCATGATCGGCAAACGCCTGTTCGAGCACCGCGATCATCGCGTCGGTCGAACTTTTTTCGGCGGCATTCGCCTTCAGGGTGCAATTGAGCGCGATTGCTTTCAGCTTGGCCATGAGTGTCTCCGGGGCAGGGGGTCCCGAAGGAGACGCCTCACCGCTTGGCGCGTTCCCTCGACAAGCGGGTAAGGAGCGCTGCCGAACGCAACGCCTGACGCGGAATCGATGCCAGGTCGACCCATTCGCCCTCGGCATGCGCGCCGGTACCGGCCGCCCCCAGCCCCCCGATCGTCGCGACGTCGGCCGCGACGAAGCCCGAATCTGCCGCGCCACGCTTCAGCGGGTCGAGTGGCGGCGTCTCGGGCAGGCCCAGGTCGCGATTGACCGCATTCAGCTTGGCGAGCAGTGCGGCATTGGCATCGGTCGGCGCCATTGGCGGATAGCTGTCGGAAAAGCTGAGCGTCGCCGATGTCAGCGGCAGATGCCGGTCCACGATGCCGGCCATCTTCTTGCGCACGCCTGCGTCCTGCTGCGGCGTCAGCGTTCGCAGATCGCCGCGGGCGATGGCGTCGGCGGCGATGACGTTGGTCTTGCCGGTCGCGGTCGCATCGACCCCCGCCGCGTCGATCGTCGCGGGCGTACCGCCGGCTAGGACGCCGACGTTGTACGTCAGGTTCGGCTCTGGCAGGTCGCGGCGGAAGCTGTCGAGGATGCGCGCCATTTCGTAGATCGCGCCATACCCCATCTTTTCGTTGAAGATGCCGGCGGAATGCCCCGTCTTGCCCGTCGTGCGGATTTCCCAGCTCGCCGCGCTTCGCCGCGCGATCGTGCCCCATTCCTTGCCGTCCTCGACGTACAGCCCCTCATATTCCAGCGCATAGTCGGCCGCCTTACCCGCCGCGATCAGCCCCCCGCGCGCGACGGACAGCGGCGTGCCGGTCTTTTCCTCGTCACCGGTCAGATAGACGGTGATCGCGGCATCCCTCAGCGTGCCCGCCGCCTGCATCGCGCGCAGGGCGGCGACGATGACGACCAGCCCGCCCTTGTCGTCGCCCGATCCCGGGCCTGTCAGCTTGGTACCGTCGCGGACGGCCTTTTGGAACGGCGACGACGGCTCGAACACCGTGTCGAGGTGGCCGATCAACAGCAGCCTGGCGCCCTTGCCCGGCTTGGTCGCGACAAGGTGCCCGGCACGGCCGGCGGCCGTCTGGTCCTCCCAAGTCACGGCGAAGCCCAGCGGCTCCAGCTCGGCGCGCATCATCGCGCCGACCTTGGTCACGCCATCGAGGTTCAGCGAGCCCGAGTTCTGGTTCACCAGCCGCGTGAGCAGGTCGACGGTGCGGCTCTCCTCCGCGGCGATGGTCTTGCGCATCGTCGCGATCTGGGCCGGGGTCTGCGCGATTGCCGGGGTCGCGAGGATGGCGGCAAGGGCGAGGAGGGGGAGGGCGCGGGTCATGGGGGTAAGGCTAGGCGATAGCGCCGTGCTTCGACAAGCGTGGCGAGGGCCTTCGTTGCCACCACCCCTTTCGCCCTGAGCCTGTCGAAGGGCCGTTCTCCGATACGCCCGCCGTGTCATTGCGATTGGAAGACAAAAAGAAGGGAGCCTGGACTGCTCCGGGCGCCCTTCTTTTATCCCGCCGCGGCAAAGCCGCGTCGTCGGCCGCTGCTGCGCTGCGCCGGCTGATAGCGGCTACCCGCTGCGCGGACCGGCGCGAACGCAGTCGCGCCTTAGCCGCTATAATACATGTCGAATTCGACCGGGCTCGGCGTCATTTCCCAGCGTGCGACGTCCGCCCGCTTGATTTCGACGTACGCCTCGATCTGGTCCTTGGTGAACACATCGCCCTTCAGCAGGAAGTCCATGTCGGCTTCCAGGCTGTCGAGCGCCTCGCGGAGCGAACCCGCGACGGTCGGCACTTCGGCGAGTTCGGCCGGCGGCAGGTCGTACAGGTTCTTGTCCATCGCCTCGCCGGGATGAATCTTGTTCTGGATGCCGTCCAGGCCCGCCATCAGCAGCGCGGCATAGGCGAGGTAGGGGTTGGCAAGCGCGTCGGGGAAGCGCACTTCGACGCGCTTCGCCTTGGCACCCGTGCCGTACGGAATGCGGCACGAGGCCGAACGGTTGCGGCTCGAATACGCCAGCAGCACCGGCGCTTCGTAACCCGGGACCAGCCGCTTGTAGCTGTTGGTCGTCGGGTTGGTGAAGGCATTCACCGCCTTCGCGTGCTTGATGATGCCGCCGATGAAGTACAGGCACATGTCCGAGAGACCGGCATAGCCGTTGCCGGCGAACAGCGGGGTCTTGCCTTCCCAGATCGAGAAGTGGGTGTGCATGCCCGATCCGTTATCTTCCTTGATCGGCTTCGGCATGAACGTCGCGGTCTTGCCGTACGCATGCGCGACCTGGTGGACGACGTACTTGTAGATCTGCATGCGGTCGGCGGTCGTGGTCAGCGTGCCGAACGTCAGGCCCAGTTCGTGCTGCGCGGCGGCGACTTCATGGTGGTGCTTGTCGCAGGGCAGGCCCATTTCGAGCATGGTCGACACCATCTCGCCGCGGATGTCGACGGCCGAGTCGACCGGGGCGACCGGGAAGTAGCCGCCCTTGGCGCGCGGACGGTGCGCCAGGTTGCCGCCTTCATATTCGCGGCCCGAATTGCCCGGCAGTTCGATGTCGTCGAGCTTGTAGTAGCTCGACGAATAGGTGTTCTCGAACCGCACGTCGTCGAACATGAAGAATTCGGCTTCGGGCCCGACATACACGGTGTCGCCGATGCCCAGCGTCTTGACGTATGCCTCGGCACGCTTGGCGGTCGTGCGCGGATCGCGGGTATAGCCCTCGCCCGTCGACGGCTCCAGGATGTCGCAGAACACGATCAGCATCGGGGTGGCCGAGAACGGATCGGTGTAGACCGCGTCCAGATCCGGCTTCAGGATCATGTCGGATTCGTTGATCGCCTTCCAGCCCTCGATCGACGAGCCGTCGAACATCAGGCCGTCGGTCCACTCGTCCTCGCCCATGACGCTCGCGACCATGGTCAGGTGCTGCCACTTGCCCTTGGGATCGGTGAAGCGCAGGTCGACCCACTCGATCTCTTCGTCCTTGATCTTCTGCAGTACGTCGCTGGCCGTATTCGCCATGGTTATGCCCTTCGTTCTGGATGGAACGCCGTCCCCCGGGACGGCAGAATCATGTTGCGCCGCAGCGCGCTTACGTCGTGGATTCTTGCGCGCGCGTCAAATGGCGTCTTCGTTGCGCTCCCCGGTGCGGATGCGCAGCGCGGTCTCGACCGGAATCACGAAGATCTTGCCGTCGCCGATGCGGCCGGTCTGCGCGGCGCCCGCGATCGCCTCGACCACGCGTTCGGCCAGCGCGTCCTCGACGACGACTTCCAGCTTCACCTTGGGCAGGAAGTCGACGACGTACTCGGCGCCGCGATAGAGCTCGGTATGGCCCTTCTGTCGGCCGAAGCCCTTGGCCTCGGTCACGGTGATGCCGCTGACACCGACGTCGTGCAGCGCCTCCTTCACTTCATCGAGCTTGAACGGCTTGATGATCGCTTCGATCTTTTTCACGTGAACCCCATGTTGGCTGCCGGACGGGCGCCAATCTCTCCGATCCCGCGCGTTGCAGCAAGCGTGCCAGACTGACACCGACACGTTTCCGGCGGCGGCGAAAGCGCAGATGGGACAGAGCGTGCCTTGAAAACGGGCATCGACGACGCACATGCCCGCTTTTGCGGCAGAAGACGCGCCATGATCGACCCGCCGGACCATTGGCGTTCGCCGCCGGACCTGAAAGCCGCGACCGCAGCCCAGCGCGAAATCGCCGCCGTGGCGGAGGATTCGGACCGATTCGGATGCGTCGCGACAATCGCCGGCGTCGATACCTCGATGAAATGGCGTGACAGCCGCGGGCCGATCCATGCCGCCGTGGCGCCGATCGCGTGGCCGGGCGCCGCGGCGCTGCCGGGTGCCAGCGTCTCGACGATCCCGCCGTTCCCCTATGTCCCGGGCTATCTGGGTTTTCGCGAAGCCCCGGCGATCGTCACCGCTCTCCAGGCGCTGGAGCGACGGCCCGACCTGCTGATCGTCGACGGCCACGGCCGCCCGCATCCCCGTCGCTGCGGCATCGCCGTCCAGGTCGGCGTGCTGTTCGATATCCCCAGCATCGGCTGCGCGAAGTCGATCCTGTGCGGCACGGTCGAGGGTGATCTGGGCCCCGATGTCGGCGACCGCGCCGCCTTGGTCGATCGCGGCGAACTGGTCGGCTATGCGCTGCGCACGCGGCCGAAGACCGCGCCGGTGTACATCGGCAGCGGCCACCGCGTGTCGCTCGACAGCGCGGTCGACTGGATCCTGAAACTCACCAACGGCCGCCGCCTGCCGCTCCCGATCCGGTTGGCCCACGATGCCGCCAACGCGGCGCGGCGGGATTACGAAAGCGCGAGGGCGGACTGAAGTCCCAGATGCTCGACGAACGGATCGAAGTCGCGATCGGAGTAGAGCAGAGGAATGCCATCGAGGATGCAGCGCGTAGCGATCAGCGTGTCGATCGTCTTGCGGACGGTGATACCGCGGGCGCGTAAGAACCGATAGTTACCCGCGGCGTCGTAAGCCACGGTCCGGCTGCTGATAGCGATGATCGGCACGCCATTCATGAGACGCCAAGCGGTCTGGAATTCATTTTCGTCGCGAAAGCCCTGCAGGACTTCGGCAACGATCAAATCACCGGTGCAGGCCTCGCCGGCATCAAGCCCCGCTGCCAGGCGATCCGTTTGTGCAGAGAGGGTGCCACGAAAGAAGTCGATCCAGATACTCGAGTCTACAAGGATCATCAGTCGATTCGCATAGCGTCTAGATCACCTTCCCAAGACGTAAGCTTGCCGCGGTAGGACAGGATTTCATGTTGCTTTGCGATCCGGATTGCATCCCGCAACGCCTTTTCGACCGCCTCGCGCTTGGACTGCTGGCGCATGACGGTCATCGCTTCCGTGATCAACCTATCGTCGACATTGACCGTGGCCATCGTCGGACTCCTCAATATGGCGGCCGGTCGAACCCGCCAGGGCTCAGCGTGAAGATCTCGCAGCCATCCTCGGTGATGCCGATCGAATGTTCGAACTGCGCCGACAGCGACCGGTCGCGCGTCACCGCGGTCCAGCCGTCGTCGAGCAGCTTCACATCTGGGCGGCCGATGTTGATCATCGGTTCGATCGTGAAGAACATGCCGGGCCTGAGCTCGGGCCCCGTACCGGGGCGGCCGACATGGACGACCTCGGGCGCGTCGTGGAACAGCTGACCAAGGCCATGGCCGCAGAAATCGCGGACGACGCCGTAGCGGTGCTTTTCGGCATGCTGCTGGATGGCATGCGCGACGTCTCCCATGTGGTTGCCCGGTTTGGCCTGTTCGATGCCCAGCATCAGGCATTCATAGGTGACGTCGACCAGCCGCTTCGCCTTGATCGGCACCGCGTCGCCGACCAGGTACATGCGGCTTGAATCGCCGTGCCAGCCATCGACGATCGGCGTCACGTCGATGTTGACGATGTCGCCATCCTTCAGTGTCCGGTCGCTCGGGATGCCGTGGCAGACGACATGGTTGATCGAGATGCAGGTGCTGTGGGTGTATCCGCGATAGCCCAGCGTCGCCGGCACCCCGCCACGCGCCATCATCTCGCGGTGGACGATGTCGTTCAGTTCCTGCGTCGTCACGCCGGGGACGACGTGCGGGATGACCGCGTCGAGCACCTCGGCCGCCGCGCGCCCCGCCTTGCGCATACCCTCGAACCCCTGGGGCCCGTGCAGGCGGATCGCGCCCGTGCGGGTGAGCGGAGCGTCGGCGGTCACATAGTCTGTCATGCGCGCGCATATAGCGAGGTTGCCCGCGTTTCGCTATGTCCCGCCGCATGAGCGAACGCATCTGGACCGCCGCATTGATCGTCATCGGGGACGAGATCCTCTCCGGGCGCACGCAAGACAAGAATGTCGCGCAGCTGGCGAGCTGGCTGAACGTCCAGGGGATCCGCCTGGCCGAGGTCCGGATCGTCGCCGATGTCGAGGAGGCGATCGTCGAGGCGGTGAACACGCTACGCGCGCGCAACGACTATCTGTTCACCACCGGTGGGATCGGGCCGACGCACGACGATATCACCGTCGATGCGATCGCGAAGGCGCTGGGCGTGAGCGTCGAGGTGCACCCGGACGCGCGCGCGACGCTGGAACGCTATTATGAAACCCGCGGCGGGCTGACCGAGGCACGGCTAAGGATGGCGCGGGTGCCGGCGGGGGCTACGCTGATCGAGAACCGCATTTCGGGCGCGCCCGGCATCCGCACCGGCAACATCTTCATCATGGCGGGTGTGCCGCACATCACCGCCGGCATGCTCGATGCGCTGACCGGCACGCTGGAGGGCGGGCGTCCGGTCCGGTCGGTGACGCTTGGCTGCTGGGTCGCCGAAAGCGAGGTTGCCGATACGCTGCGAGCAGTCGAGAAGGACCACCGCGGCGACGACGGCGGTGACGTGTCGATCGGCAGCTACCCGTTCTTTCGCGAAGGCCGCGTGGGCGCGAATTTCGTCGTCCGCTCGCCCGATCCCGCGCGGCTCGAGGCGTGCGTGACCGACCTCGCCGCGCGCCTGAGCGAGCTTGGCCACCCGGTGACGCGCGACGGGATCTGAGCCTCAGCTTGGGTGAGCTTCCGCCTCGGCGATCTCGGGCGCCGGGAACGTCGTGTCGGTCGGCTGATCGAGGTCGTTTTCGCTGACGATCACCAAATCGTCGCCGTTCGCTCGACCGAGTGCGACGAGCGCCGCCTTTCCGATCTGGTCCGACACCGCCGCGAAGTCGGTCGCCGGCGCATCGGGCACGCGACCGGTCAGCGCTTCGATCACGCTGTGGCGGACCGCAAAGTCATACGTCTCGCCATCGACCGTACCGCGGAACTCGACCTGCAGGTCGGTCGGGTTGTCGACGACGCTCGCCGGATCGATGGTGATGCCGTTGTCGGCCATAACTGCTGCTCCTGGTGGGGTTCGAAGCCCAAGCGCAGGAGTGGGCGGGCGGTTCCGCGGACACCCGGTGCTCCCGCCTGCGCGGGAGCACTTAGAACCGAACGATCTGCCGTACCGCCTTGCCCGCATCGAGCGCATCGAAACCTTCGTTGATCCGGTCGAGCGTCAGATAGCCGCTGACCAGCCGATCGACCGGCAGCCGCCCGGCACGGTACAGCGCGATGAAGCGCGGGATGTCGCGGGTCGGCACGCAGGTCCCTATGTAGCTGCCCTTCAGCGTCCGTTCCTCGGCGACCAGCGATACGATGTTGACGGGCAGATCCGCATCGGGCGGGGGCAGGCCAGCGGTCACGGTCGTGCCGCCGCGCGCGGTCATCGCGACCGCACTTTCCAGTGCGCGCACCGAACCCGCCATTTCCAGCGCGACATCGCACCCGCCGCCGGTCAGCGCGCGCACCTTCGCCACCGCATCCGACCCTGCCTGCACAACGGCGGTAGCGCCCAGGCGCTCGGCCAGCGACAGCTTGTCGGAATCCAGGTCGACCGCTATCACCTGCGCCGCGCCTGCCGCCAGCGCGCCGAGCACCGCGGCCAGGCCTACGCCGCCCAGGCCGATCACCGCAACGCTCTGCCCGGCCGTCACTTGCGCGGTGTTCACCACCGCGCCGACCCCGGTCAGCACCGCGCAGCCGAACAGCGCGGCTTCGTGAAGCGGAAGGTCGCGATCGATCTTCACCAGCGATCGGCGCGAGACCACCGCATGGCTGGCGAAGGCCGAGACGCCGAGGTGGTGATGGATGGCATCGCCCGCGGCATCGGTCAGGCGGATGTCTCCGGTCAGCAGCGTCCCGGCGCCATTCGCCTGTGCGCCGGGTTCGCAGAGTGCCGGTCGGCCGCCGGCGCAGGGCACGCAGTGGCCGCAGCTCGGCACGAAGACCATGACGACGTGATCGCCCGGGCGCAGATCGGTCACGCCCGAGCCGATCCCTTCGACCACGCCCGCCGCCTCGTGGCCCAGCGCCATCGGCAGTGGCCGCGGGCGCTGGCCGTTGATGACCGACAGGTCCGAATGGCACAGGCCTGCGGCCGCGATGCGGACCAGAACCTCGTCGCGGCCGGGCGGTTGCAGCTCCAGCGGCTCGATCGCCAGCGGGCGGCTGTCGGCATAGGGACGGGGGGCGTCGCGGGTACGCAGGACGGCGGCGGTGATCTTCATGGACCGCGATCCTACCGCGCACACCGGATGCGGCAACCGCGACGATGCGCGCGGGCGCGGCAAATCGCCAGTCTGATAAGCGTTTTACCGGCTTCGCGTGCGCGGGCCGCGGCGCTACACCGTCGATCGATGTCAAAGCCCCCGTTTCGGCCGCGCGCCGCCTATCGCCACTGGCAGCCCATCGTCACACGGTGGAGCGACAACGACATGTACGGCCATGTCAACAATTCGATCTATTATCATTGGTTCGATACCGCGGTGAACGCTTGGCTGCTCGCAGCCGGCTTGCTGGACGTGGAGCATGGTGCGACGATCGGTCTGGTCGTCGAAACCGGCTGCCGCTACGCCAAGCCTTTGTCCTATCCGCAGGCCGTTGAAATCGGGTTGGCGGTCGAGCGGGTCGGCACGTCGAGCGTCGGCTACGCATTGGGCGCTTTTGCCGCTGGGGAGGGGGAGGCCGCTGCCGAGGCGCGTTTCGTCCACGTCTATGTCGACCGCGCGCATCGTCGTCCGCAACCGCTCGCCGATGCGTGGCGGGCGGCACTTGCCACCCTTACTCTTACCCAGGATGCCACCCATGCGTGAAGCCGCCATCGTCGCCACCGCCCGTACCGGTATCGGCAAGGCCTATCGCGGCTATTTCAACGCGACCGAGGCCCCCGCGCTTGCCGGTTTCGCGATGACCGGTGCGATCGAACGCGCGGGCATCGATCCGGCGCGGATCGACGACATCTTCTGGGGCGTCGGCAGCCAATGGGGCGAACAGGGCGGCAACGCGGGCCGCATGGCGGTGTTCGCCGCCGGTCTGCCGCAATCGGTGCCGGCGTTCACGCTCGACCGCAAATGCGGCTCCGGCCTGACCGCGGTCGCGCTCGCTGCGCGATCGATCATCGCCGGGGACATCGACGTCGCGCTGGCCGGCGGCATGGAGTCGATCAGCCACACGGTGATCAAGGGTGCACCGCGGATGGCAGCGAAGTCGGTCACGGATCGCGTCCCTCACGCGACTATGGCGATGATCGAAACGGCGGAGGTCGTCGCCGAACGCTACGGCATCAGTCGCGAGGCGCAGGACCGGTATGCCGCCGAGAGCCAGCAGCGCGCGGCGGCGGCGCAATCGCGCATCGCCGAGGAAATCGTGCCGGTCACGGTCGAAAAGGCGCTGATCGACAAAGAGGGTAATGTCACCGGCACCGAAACCGTGACCGTGACCGCCGACGAAGGCGTGCGCGCCGGTACGACCTACGAAGCGCTGGCCGGCCTGCGCACCGTCTGGTCGGGTGGCACGTTGGTGCGCGAAGGCCGCGCGATCACCGCAGGCAACGCCAGCCAGCTGTCGGACGGGGCCGCCGCGCAGATCGTGATGGAGCGTACGGTGGCCGAGGCCGAGGGCAAGGATATCCTTGGCCTGTATCGCGGCTTCCAGGCGGCGGGCTGCGCGCCGGAGGAAATGGGCATCGGCCCGGTCTTCGCGATCCCGAAGCTGCTCGACCGTGCCGGCCTGTCGGTTGCCGACATCGGTCTGTGGGAATTGAACGAAGCCTTCGCCAGCCAATGCCTCTATTGCCGCGACACGCTCGGCATCGCGCCCGACCGATACAACGTCAACGGCGGGGCGATCGCCGTCGGCCATCCGTTCGGCATGACCGGGTCGCGGCTGGTCGGGGCGGCGCTGCTCGAGGGGCGCCGCCGCGGCGTGCGATATGTCGTCGTCAGTATGTGCACGGCCGGCGGCATGGGGGCGGCAGGCCTGTTCGAGATCGTCTGAGACGACTAGCGCGGCGGGGACGCGCCGACCGCGACATACGATGCTTGCTGCCTGTCGCGGAAGTTTTGTTGGGCCCCGGTGACGCGAATCGGTCCTGTCGGTCCGTCGGTCGGGTCGATTCCCGGACGCCCGCGCGGGAACACGCCGCCAATCGCCGGCCGGGTCGGCCGGCCGAACGTATCCGATGATTTGGGGTTCGCGCGATCGGTCGCGTGTCCCACATTTGCGTCATTGCGACAAAATGTTTCGCCAAAGCCGGTCGCTCTTGAACTTCACGCCCAGCCATATTTGATCCGCACGCAGTGGTGCTGGGGGCGGTCCGAACGACCCCGCATCATCGTGATTGCCAAGCCCTGTCGTCGGCCAGGCGTCACGACGGGGCACGGTCGGGGCTGCGTCGGCGAAGGACGCCGGCATCCGGCGTCCTCCGCCGCGATCACGATGTTGCGGATCGATAAGGATCGCCCGCGAAGCGAGCACCCAGACAGGGAGACACGCGAATGGGAACGGCGCGCCCGGGGATCCGGGCCTTTGCAGGATGGATCAGGCTGATTCTGGCATCGGACGCCGCGTTCGTCCGGCTGGCGGTGGTGTATGGCGTGGCGATATCGCTGTTGTCGCTGGCGACGCCGATTTCGGTGCAGTTGCTGATCAATTCGGTGGCGAACACCGCTCTGCCGACGCCGCTTTTCACGCTGGCCGGCCTGCTGTTCCTGCTGCTGTTGCTGGCGGGCGTGCTGGCCGCGTTCCGCATCCACCTGCTGGCGCAG
>DASTEN010000073.1:0-2144 GCA_035709645.1 Sphingomonas sp. | reverse complement strand
GGGGTTGTGGACCCGGCCATCTCAGCGTGTCTGGCGCAGCCTCTTTCCTTGCTCCGGCCAATTATAGAGAGCCGCTGTCGCGGCGAGCGCAACACCTCCGCGTCCGCTGCGCCTCTGCGCGCAAATCAAACCTTCTTCTCTTCGCGTCTCCGCGCCTTCGCGTGAACCAATACTTACTTCAACGCCACATGCCCCGCGTATCGTAAACCTGCTTGCCGTCCCGATTCTTCGCCGGCACCCGCTTGAACACGCCATGGTCGACCAGCACGACGAGAATGTCGTTCGTCAGCCCATCCTCCAACGTCACCAGTCGCCCGCCGGCCAGCGCCTTGGGCAGGGTATCGACAAAGGGTTCGACTAGGTCGATGCGATCACCGAACCGCTCGATCAGCGCCGCGGCGACCTTTACCGCCGGGCTTTCGCGCAGGTCGTCGATATCCGCCTTGAACGCCAACCCCAGCAGCGACGCGCGCGCGTCCGGCGCGGCGTCGAGCATCGCGGCGGCGCGGGTGACGACATGGTCGACCTTGCCGTCATTCACCTCGCGCGCGGTGCGGATCAGCGGGGTCTGTTCGGGGGCGGCATCGACGATGAACCACGGGTCGACCGCGATGCAGTGCCCACCGACACCGGGGCCGGGCTTCAGGATGTTGACGCGCGGATGGCGGTTGGCCAGCTCGATCACGTCCCAGACATCAAGTTCCATCCGGTCGCACACGATCGACAGTTCGTTGGCAAAGGCAATGGCGACGTCGCGACTGGTATTCTCGACCAGCTTGACCATCTCCGCCGTGCGCGCGGTGGTGACGGTGCACGCTCCTTCGACGAAGCGGCGGTAGAAGTCGCATGCCGCCTCCGCGCAGGCAGGCGTGATGCCGCCGATCGAGCGTTCGTTCGACACCAGTTCGAGGATGATCCGTCCCGGCAGCACCCGTTCGGGGCAATAGGCGACGGCAATGTCGGGCGTGTCGGACACGCCCGGCAGCGACAGGTCGGGACGCAGTTCGGTCAGCAGGTCGCGAATCCGTTCGGTCGTGCCGACCGGTGAGGTCGATTCGAGGATAACAGTATTGCCCGGCGCCAGCACCGGCGCGATCGCGCGGGTGGCGTCGAGGACATAGGACAGGTCGGGCGCATGGCCGGGGCCGAACGGCGTCGGCACCGCGATCACGAACACGTCGGCCGGGGCGGGCGTCGTCGCGGTGGTCAGCCGGCCGAGCAGCACGACGTCGCGCACCAGCGTGTCGAGATCGGCTTCCTCGATATGGATGTCGCCGCGCGCGACGGTGTCGACCACGCGCTGGCTGACATCGATCCCGATCACCCGCGCGCCCGACCGGGCGACGACGGCGGCGGTCGGCAGGCCGATATAGCCCAGCCCAACGACGCACACGTCGAAGCTCGCCGCGGCGGTGATCCGCTGTTCAAGCATAGAGGGTCTCCACGATGCGTGCGGACGCATGGCCGTCTCCATAGGGATTATGCGCCCGCGCCATCGCGGCATGGGCGGCCGGATCGTCGAGCAGTCGCGCCACCTCGGCGACGATGCGGTCCTCGTCCGATCCGATCAGCCGGGCGGTGCCGGCTGCGACCCCCTCGGGACGTTCGGTCGTCTCGCGCAGGACCAGCACCGGCTTGCCGAGGCCCGGCGCTTCCTCCTGCACCCCGCCCGAATCGGTGAGGACGAGGTAACACAGGTCGAGCAGGCGGACGAAGTGGGGATAGTCCTGCGGATCGATCAGCGCGACGCGCGGATGATAGCCGAGCATCGCCTCCATCACTCCGCGCACCTGCGGATTGGGATGCACCGGAAAGACGACGCCGATATCGCCGCGCTCGGCGATGCGGGCGATGGCGCGGGCGATGCTGTCCATGCCGCCGCCGAAATTCTCACGACGATGGGTGGTGACCAGCAGCATGCGTTTGCCCGTGAACCGCCGGGCGATGGCGTCGAGGGCCGTCGTGTGCCGCGGATCGGCAGCGATGCGATCGCGCGCCATGTGCAGGGCGTCGATCACCGTATTGCCGGTGACCTGCACCCGCGACGGCGGCACGTTTTCGGCGAGCAGCGCGTCGGCGGCGGTCCGGGTCGGGGCGAAGTGCAGGTCGGCGATGCTGCCGACGATCTTGCGGTTCACCTCTTC
>DASTEN010000072.1:0-2177 GCA_035709645.1 Sphingomonas sp. | reverse complement strand
ATATCCGGGAGATAGGGCGCAGGAGCCTGATCGTTTTCGACATAGAAGTGGCGGACGCCGGCGCTGCCGCGGCGACGGAACAGCGCGGCGAAATCGGTCTTGCCGGCACCGACCGCGGTCATGCTGCCATCGGCGCGCGCGTCCTTGACGTGATAGGCGTAGAGGCGCGGCCCCAGCCGGTCGATCCAGCCGCCGACGTCCTCGCCGGCATGGCCGACCCAGTAGAGATCGAGTTCGACCTTCACCAACCCAGGATCGGTCGCCTTCAGCAACCGCTCGTACAGGCTGACGCCGCCCGGCTTCACCGTGAATTCGAAATCATGGTTGTGATAGGCGAAGCCCAGCCCAGCCTTGCGCAGGTCGGTGGCGAAGCGGTTGATATTCGGCAGCGCCTCGGTCCAGCCGGCTTCGGTGCGATATTTGTCGACCATGTACGGCAGGACGATCGTATCCGCGCCGAGCGTCTTGGCCATTTCGACCTGCTTGTCGAAGGCGCCGAGTAACGCCTCGTACGGCACATGGATCGACGGTGCGCGAAGGCCCAGTCGATCGGTGGTCCGCCGCAACAGCTTATGGTCCATGGCATCATAGCCGCCACCGCCATATTCGACTTCCTTATAGCCGATACGGGCGATGTCGCCGAGCGTCTTGACCGGATCCTTCTGGAACAGGTCGCGCACAGTGTAGAGCTGGATGCCGACGGCCTTGATCTGTGCGGCCTGCGCGATGCCGGTAACGCCGAGTGCGGCGATGCTGCCTGCCCCGGCCAGGACGTGCCTGCGATTGACGATCATGCGCTATACACCTTGTTGACCTGCGAATAGGGAAAGGCGCCGTTATATTCGCCCGGCACCGGCAGATATTCGCGTTCCTGCGTCATGCCGATTTCCGACGTGTAATAGCCGGCGATGACCAGCTGACGGAACGCCTCGAAGAACGTCTTGCCGCCCGGAATCTGGTCGTTCATTGCCAGCGTCAGCAATGCGTCCTGCTGTGCCGGCGTCGCCTTGGCACCCGCAACCTTATAATCGGTCATGCTGCGCTTTTCGATCGCGTCGAGCCCGGCGACGATCGGCACCCGCTCGGCGGGATAGGACCAGTCGGCCAGCAGCTTTTCGATATAGGTCGGCACGCCCGCGGCGATCGCGCCGGGCGTGTCGGTGGTCGGAATCACGCGTTCGCTCAGCGCCGTCATCAGCGCGCGTTGCGGCGCGGTGAACACGGCGGCGCTCGGCGGGCCATCGCTGATCGTCGGCACGCCGACCGGCCCTTCGGCACCCACTGCGCGCGCGAGCGGAGCATATAGGGCCGTGCCGAACATCGCCGCGACACCGGCAAGCGCCGTCCTGCGATCGATCATTTGCTGTTCTCCTTCAGGTCCTGCGCGATCGCGCTTTCGGGCAGTGGCCGTACCCAGATGTTGCGGAACGACACCGGCGAATCATGATCCTGCAACTGGATCGGCGCGGCATCGCCATGCGCCTCATATTTCGCGATCTGCCGCCAGATCGTCGTGCCGAGCATCGCCTGATGATTCTGCACCAGCACCCCGTTCAAGAATGCGGTGACATAGGCCGGGCGCACCAGCGAACCGTCGGCGGCGAAGCGCGGCCGTTCGAACACGATGTCGTAGGTCTGCCATTCGCCGGGTTTGCGCGACGCATTCACCAGCGGCGGCTTGAAGCCATAGACCGCGCCGACCGTGCCATCGGCATAGGTCGGGTTCTGATAGCCATCAAGGATCTGCACCTCGTAACGCTGCATGAACCAGATGCCGCTATTGCCGCGATCCTGCGACGTCTTGGTCGGCGGATTGGGGCTGCGAAATTCGAGGTGCAATTGCACATCGCCAAAGCTCTGCTTCGACACCAGATCGCCGCCGCCCTTCCCGTCCGGTCCGCGCGTCGGCACGGTCAGCACACCGTCCTTGACCGGCCATGGCGTACCCTTCGGCGTCCACGCATTGGTCGAGCGGCCGTCGAACAGCACGATCGCATCGGACGGCGCACCACCGGGCTGTGCCGCCGGCGTCACCACGCTCGGCGTCGGCCGGTCGGCATCGTGCACCCGCCACTGACCACCGGGCAGCACCGGCGTATCCTTGAACCCCGGCTTGTCCTGCGCACCGGCGGAACCCGCCAGCGCTGTCAGCACGGAACCGAGCGCCGCTATCTCAC
>DASTEN010000071.1:0-3012 GCA_035709645.1 Sphingomonas sp. | reverse complement strand
TGATGCTCAGTCACGCGAACCTATGGCTGGGGGCGGTCAGCGTCGCGCACTATCTGCGTCTGACCCCCGACGACCGTGTCCTCGCCGTCCTGCCGCTCAGTTTCGATTATGGCCAGAACCAGTTGCTTTCGACCTGGTTCGCGGGCGGTCGCGTCATTCCGCTCGACTATCTGACCGCGCGCGACGTAGTGAAGGCGGTCGAACGGCATGACGTCACGACACTGGCCGGAGTTCCGCCGCTGTGGGTGCAGCTGCTGGAGGCGACCTGGGGCAGGGCGGCGTCGACGCTGCGGCGCCTGACGAATTCGGGCGGTGCCCTGACCCCCCGACTGGTCCGCGACCTGCGCGCTCGGTTCGCCCAGGCGGATCTCTACGCGATGTACGGCCTGACCGAAGCGTTCCGGTCGACGTATCTCGACCCGGCGCTGGTCGATGCCCATCCCGAATCGATCGGCCGGGCGATCCCATTTGCCGAGATCCTGATCGTCCGCCCCGATGGCGCCCCGGCCGGCCCGGACGAGCCCGGCGAACTGGTCCACGCCGGCCCGCTTGTCGCGCAGGGCTATTGGCGGGACGCCGACCGCACGGCGGCGCGTTTCCGTCCGGCGCCGGCGTGGTCGCGGTCCGGGGGCACGGCGGTCTGGTCGGGGGACACCGCCATCGCCGACGCCAACGGCCTGTTGCGCTTCGTCGGCCGCGATGACGAGATGATCAAATCGTCGGGCAACCGCATCAGCCCGACCGAGATCGAGGAAGCCGTCGTCGCCGGGGGCGAGGTGGCCGAAGCGGTCGCGATCGGCGTGCCCGACCCGCGGCTTGGGCAGGCGATCGTCGTCGTGGTCCGCGGCGACCCGGCGCGGGAGGACGATGTGCGTGCCCGCTTGCGCCGCGACCTGCCCGGCTTCATGCAGCCGGTGCGCTATGTCTGGCGCGCAGATCTGCCGCGCAACGCCAACGGCAAGCTCGACCGTGCCGCAATGGCGCGGGACGTTCGGGAAGGGGAGCCAGCGTGAAGCCGACAGGTCCGATACCCCCGTGGTTCGCAGGCGACGGCGTGCTGAGGATCGCCGGTCGCCCGGCCGAGGATTGGGTCGCTGAGCACGGCACCCCGCTGTTCGTCTATGATTTCGCGATCGTCGCCGACCGGGTCGCGACCCTGCGCGCGGCACTGCCGGCGGCGGTCGAGATCCATTACGCGATCAAGGCCAACCCGTATGCGCCGCTGCTGGCCGCCATCGCGCCACTGGTCGGCGGGCTCGATGTCGCATCGGCGGGCGAACTCGACCTGGCCCTGGCGGTAAAGGCGGCCGCGCATATCAGCTTCGCGGGGCCGGGGAAACGTGATCCCGAACTCGATGCCGCCATCCGGGCGGGTGCTACGATCAACGTGGAAAGCGAAGGCGAAGCGTCCCGCGCGCTGGCGATCGCCGACCGGATCGGCGTGGCGCCCAGGCTGGCCGTCCGTGTGAACCCCAGCTTCGAGCTGAAAGGCAGCGGCATGAAGATGGGTGGCCGACCGTCACCCTTCGGCATCGATGCCGACCGCGTGCCGGCACTCGTCCGTCGCCTGATCGCGGCAGGCGCGGACTGGCGGGGCTTCCATATCTTCGCCGGGTCCCAGGCGCTCGACACCGCCGCGATCGTGGAGACGCAGCGGGCAACCGTGCGGCTGGCGGCGGACCTTGACGACCGCGCAGGTGCGGTGACCCCGCTCGTCAACCTCGGCGGCGGGCTGGGCGTGCCCTATTTCGCCGGTGACACGGCCGTAGACGCCGCCGCGGTCGGAGCCGCCTTGCACGACGCGCTGGAGCCGGGGTGGGCCTATGCGATGGAACTCGGGCGGTGGCTGGTCGCCGAAAGCGGCGTCTATCTGACGCGGATCGTCGACCGGAAGGAGAGCGGGGGCGAGACGTTTCTGGTTGTCGACGGCGGGCTGCATCATCAGCTTGCGGCAACGGGCAATTTCGGCACCGTCGTCCGCCGCAACTATCCGGTCAGGCTCGCGCGGGGCGGAGAGGCGACCGGCACGGTATCGATCGTCGGCCCGCTGTGCACGCCGCTCGACCGCCTGGCCGATCGTATCGCCTTTCCCCACGCAGAGGTGGGCGACGTCATCGCCGTCTTCCTGGCCGGGGCCTATGGCCCGACCGCAAGTCCTTCGGGCTTCCTCGGGCATCCAGCGGCGACGGAGGTCCTGGCGTCCGCCGGCGACTGAGCGGACCGCGCGATCGGCAGCGCGATCGGGGTGAACGTCCAGCCGTCGAACAGCATCGGCACCGGCCGCTCCGCGCGGTCCGGTTCCGGCGGCGTCACGGCCTTTTTCCATGAGCGCGCGTCGCACTGCGGCGATGCGAGGCGCGGCGATAGCGTTGCGCCTGCGAATTGCGACGGGCGATAGCGATGGCGACACCGATGCCGGCGACCAGTACGGCCAGCAGGGCATAGGCGATGATTTCACGGGGCATAGCGGCGCGCATACCGCAGCGCGGCTGCGAATCCCGCCGGTGTTTCCTTACAAATTGCTAATCCGATCATCGATGTACGGATCGGGCGGGTCCCCGCCGCTGAGTGTCCCTAACCCAAATTTTACCTCTCGCGACCATAGCTGACCTGTCCTGCGTGGATTCGGACAACCGAGCCACGCGTAGACGGAGATGAAGTCAGATGCGTTCGGGTAACTCGATGAAGGTCATTCTGGGGGCAGGCGCGGCATCGCTGTTGCTCACCGCATGCGGGGGAACGGGCGGTCGCCCCGAACTGCCGCCGGCTGCCTTCGTCGCGTCGAAGGAGGGGCCGGGCGAGGAATATGTCATCGGCCCGCTCGACCAGTTGCAGATCTTCGTCTGGCGCAATCCCGAACTGACCGCCGACGTCCAGGTCCGCCCGGACGGCCGCATCACCGTGCCGCTGGTCACTGACATGCCCGCCGTCGGCAAGACGCCGACGATGCTGGCCGACGACCTGAAGCTGGCGCTGGGCGAATATATCAAGGACCCGATCGTCAGCGTCATC
>DASTEN010000070.1:0-3133 GCA_035709645.1 Sphingomonas sp. | reverse complement strand
GGATACCAAGGGCACCAGGGGCACCACGGGCACCAAGGGCAAGCGACCGTCATCGCCATCGGACACGCCGGACACCCGGATCGCCAAGGCGGCGGCCCATGAAACCATCGGCAAGCTGATCGGCGACGATGCCGCGGTCCGCACGGGCCGCGACGAACAACGCCGTGCGCAAGGTGCCAAAGGCGCCGCGCACGACGACACGTCTCAACAGGAACAGGAGTAAACTTTCGTGGCAACACAATTTGCAGGCGGCACGGCCCCGTATGATGCGTCGGTCGTCCGTCCGGGACGACGCGTGTCCTGGGGCGCGATCTTCGCCGGCGTCGTGATCGCGGTGGCGGTGCAGCTGCTGCTGGGCATTCTGGGGACGGGCATCGGGTTGTCGATGGTCGACCCGACCGACGGCACGACGCCCGGTGCCACCGGGTTCGGCATCGGTGCCGGGCTGTACTGGCTGGTGACCACCGTCGTGGCACTCGGCGCAGGCGGGTATGCCGCCGCGCGCGTCTCGGGCGTGACCGAGAAGTTCGACGCGCTGGTCCACGGCCTGGTCGTCTGGGGCGTCACGCTGATCCTGACGCTGTATCTGCTGACGTCGGCGGTCGGCGGGATCATCGGTGGCGCGTTCCGCACGGTCGGCACGGTCGCGACCGCGGCAGGATCGACGATCGGGGCCGCGGCACCGCAGGCTGCACAGGTCGCCGGGATCGATGCGACCGACGTGCGGCAGGAAGCCGCGAAATATCTGTCGGACGCGCCGACCGATCCGGCGCAGATGACGCCGGAGCAGGCGCAGGCCGAAATCGCCCGTGAGTTGCCGGCACTTGCCCGCGGCGGTGCCGATGGCCAGCGCGCCGAAAACCGGATCGTCGACATCGTCGCCGCCCAGCGCAAGATCAGCCGTGCCGAAGCGCAGGCCCAGGTGACCCGCGCTAAGGCCGAATTCGTCCAGACCAAGGACGAGACGGTGGCAGGTGCCAAGAAGGCGACCGACGCGGTTGCCGGTGCTGCGGCCAGCACGTCCTTCATCCTGGTCCTCGCACTGCTCGCCGGTGCCGGGGCCGCCGCCTTCGGCGCATCGACGGCCGCACGCCGCCGCCAGCGCTGACTGTCCCGCGGCGGGCCGGCGTACAGGGCCCGCCGCACCCTTCCTCCCTCGGGCAAAGGAACCACCATATGAACCGCAAGATCGCCGTCGCGACCAGCATCGCCATCCTCTTCGGCCTCAGCGCCTGCAACACCGTCAACGGCGCAGGCAAGGACCTGAAGTCCGCCGGCACCGCCATCTCCGGCGCGTCGGGCGAAGACAAGAAATAGTCTTTCCGACCACCGACAGAAGAAAACCCGGGCGCGCGCTGCGACGATCGTCACAGCGCGAGCCTGCGTGGTATCGGCGCGACATCGGGCGCCCTTCCCCCGCCGATGGACAACGACATGTCACGCAAGCCCCGGTTGCGGGCCGTTTCCGTCGGCCCGCTTCGCCACTCATGCGGATCGTCAGCCCGCCGGGACCATCACGCGCCATCCGGTCATGTTGAAACCAACTTTCCTTGCTGGAACCTGATTTAGGTTGAACATATCCTGGCGATTGCCGGGGGCGTTGGTTGCACGGGGTTACTTTTACCGGTCTGTTGGCCGTCGCGTCTTACGAACTCACGCTGTTCGCTGCCGTGGGCATGTTGCTGGGCGGTCTGGACGACCTGATCGTCGATGGCATCTACCTGTGGCACCGTCTGCAGCGCTGGCGGCGGGGCGAGCGGCGCGCGACGCTGGCCGACATGCGCCCGCGCGGGCGGCGGCTGGCGATCTTCATCGCAGCGTGGGACGAAGCGGCGGTGATCGGCGACATGCTGGCGACGCTGTCCCGCAACCTGGCGTCGCAGCGGCTGACGGTCTTCGTCGGCGCCTATCCCAACGATCGCGCGACGATCGACGCCATCGTGACCGTCGCCGAAACCGACCCGCGCATCCGCCTGGTCGTCAACATCCAGCCCGGTCCGACGACGAAGGCCGATTGCCTGAACGCGATCTGGCGATCGATGCTGGTCGAGGAACGCGCGATCCGCGCGACGTTCGATGCGATCATCCTGCACGATGCCGAGGATGTGGTGCATCCCGGCGAACTAGCCGTCATCGATCATCACCTGTCCTTCGCCGAGGCCGTGCAGGTCCCGGTCATACCGCTGCCGCACGTCGGCGCGCCGCTGGTCGGCGGCACCTATCTGGACGAGTTCGCCGAAGCGCATGGCAAGGCGCTGGTCGTCCGCGGGGCGATCGGCGCGGGCATGCCGCTGGCCGGGGTCGGCTGCGCGATCGCGCGGCCGCTGCTGGGCGGGATCGCCATCTTGCGCGATGGCCGTCCCTTCGATGCCGCCAGCCTGACCGAGGATTACGAACTCGGCCTGACGATCGCGGCGATGGGCGGACGCACCTGCTTCGCGCGGGTGAGCGACGCCGATGGCGGACTGGTCGCCGTCCGCGCCTATTTTCCCAAGGCGTTCACCGCCGCGGCCCGGCAGAAGGCGCGCTGGATGATAGGGATCGCGTTGGCGGGCTGGGATCGCACCGGCTGGGGGCCGGCGCGCCATATCGGCGAATGGTGGATGCGGATGCGCGACCGCCGCGCGCCCGTCGCGATGATCGTACTGCTGGCCGCCTATCTGGCACTGGCGCTGATGGTCGCGCGCTATCTGGCCGGACTGGCCGGGGCCCCGATGCCCCCGCTGCCGCCGTTCCTGCTCGCGTTGATCGGCATCAACATCGTGCTGCTGGCGGTCCGCATCACGGTGCGCGCCGTCTTCGTCGCGCGCCTGTACGGCTGGCGGGAGGGGTTGCGCTCCGGTCCGCGGATGCTGGTCGGCAATATCGTCGCCATGGCCGCGTCGCGGCGTGCGCTGAACCGCTACGTCGCGATGCTGCGCGGGGCGCCGGCGCAGTGGGACAAGACCGCGCACCAATTTCCCGACCAGCCCCCGAAACCATGACCGTCGGTGCCGGCCGTCCGCTCCGTTTCCTAGGGCTGGTCGCCGGCGGATGGGTCGCGATGCGGGTCGCGGTCGCCGTACAGGGTGGCGCCTCGGTCGCCACGGCGATCGATGCGATCGTGCCGCTGCCGCGCGTCGCCAGCGCCGCC
>DASTEN010000069.1:0-2751 GCA_035709645.1 Sphingomonas sp. | reverse complement strand
CCGCGCGACATCGATGACGAGCCGCATCTTCGCCGCCTGCTGTTCGACCTGGATGTCGTTGCCGTGGACGGTCGACGAGAAGCCGCATTGCGGCGACAGTGCGAGCTGTTCGAGCGGAGCGAACCGCGCGGCTTCGTCGATCCGGCGCTTCACGTCGTCAGGGCTTTCCATCTCGCCGAGCTTGGTGGTGACGAGGCCGAGCACGACCGTCTTTCCCTTCGGCAGGAACCGGAGCGGCGCGAAATCGCCTGAGCGGGGGTCGTCATATTCCAGGAAATAGCCGTCGATCGCGAGTTCGTTGAACAGCACCTCGGCGACGGGCTCGTACCCGCCCTCCGCCGCCCAGGACGAGCGGAAGTTGCCCCGGCACAGATGCACGCAGACGGTCATGTCGTCGGGACGATCGCGGATCGATTCGTTGATGAGCCGCGCATAGAGCCGCGGCAGTTCGTCCGGGTCCATGCCGCGCTTGCGCGCATTCTCGCGCTGGGTGTCGTCGCAGAGATACGCCAGGTTGGTGTCGTCGAGCTGGAGGTAGCGGCAGCCGGCATCGGCCAGGCTGGCGATCTCGGCGCGATAGGCGGCGGCGAGATCGGCGTAGAATTCCTCCAGGTCCGGATAGGCCGCAGCGTCGGTCGCCTCGCGTCCGCCGCGGAAGTGGAGCATCGTCGGCGACGGAATCGTGACCTTGGGCGTGCGCGACGTGCAGGCGGCCAGGAATTCGTAATCGGCACGCTGGATGTCGCGGGCGTGGCCGATCTTGCCGGTGATCGTCATGACCGGGGGCGCGTATTCCAGCTCCCGGCCGCCATGCCGGTGGAACTTCACCTGCGTGCCGCCGGCCTCGTCCACCCCGTCCAGTTGCAGCAGGAAGTCGGTGTGGAAATAGGTGCGGCGGAATTCGCCGTCGGTGATGCCCTGTAGCCCGAGGTCTTCCTGGAACCGCACCACGCCACGGATCGCGTCGTCCTCCGCCGCCCGCAGCGCCGCCGCGTCGATGGTGCCGGCGCGGTACGCTTCGCGGGCGTCGATCAGGCTCTTGGGGCGCAGGAAGCTGCCGACATGATCGGCGCGGAACGGCGGGGTGGGCATACAGAGGCTCTCCTGCGTATCGTAGGTGTTGCATACAGCATCTACGCCTGGCGGATACGGTGCGCAATGCCCGGTTGCCGCACAAAGCGATCCCGGTATATGTTGCATCGCATAACAATAAACGTCGAGAGGTTACGGTGGCTCAGGATCCGCGTGCAGTGATCGACCGCGAACCGATGTCGCGGTTTCAATGGGGCATCGTCGCGACGATGATCGGGCTCAACGCGCTCGACGGGTTCGACGTCCTGTCGATCAGCTTCGCCTCGCCCGGCATCGCCGCCGAATGGGGAATCGACCGCGCGGGCCTGGGCATCGTGCTGTCGATGGAACTGATCGGCATGGCGATCGGGTCGCTGTTCCTGGGCGGGGTCGCCGACCGCATCGGACGGCGCAACACGATCCTCGGATGTCTGGGGATGATGACGCTGGGGATGCTTGGAGCGGCAACAGCGCACGACGTCTTTACGCTGTCCGCGTGGCGGGTGCTGACCGGTCTGGGCATCGGTGGCATGCTCGCGTCGACCAATGCCGCGGTGGCGGAGGCAGCGAATGCCAGGCATCGCTCGCTGGCGGTGGTGCTGATGGCGGCGGGCTATCCGGTCGGCACGATCATCGGCGGGTCGGTATCGGCGGTGCTGCTGGCGCAGTATGATTGGCGCGCGGTGTTCGTGTTCGGCGCGATCTGCAGCGCGATGTTCGTACCCCTGGTCCTGTGGCGGGCGCCGGAATCGGTCGCGTTCCTGATGCACAAGCGACCGCCGGCCGCGCTGGATCGGATCAATGCAACGCTGCGGCGCATGGGCCACGCCCCGGTCGACGCGCTGCCCGATGCCGACCGCCACGCCGCTGGCGCCAAGGCGCCGGTCGTCGCGCTGTTCTCGGCCGATCTGGTGCGGACCACGGTGCTGCTCACGCTGGCCTATCTCGCGCACATCATGACCTTTTATTTCATCCTGAAATGGATTCCGAAGATCGTCGTCGACATGGGGTTCCCCCCGCCGCAGGCCGCCGGCGTACTGGTATGGGCGAGCATCGGCGGGGCGACCGGATCGCTGATCCTGGGGCTGCTGACCGGGCGGGTGCGCCTGCTGGCGCTGACGATCGCGGCGATGCTGCTGTCGACCGCGCTCGTCATCGTGTTCGGGCGCGCACAGAGCGACCTGACGGGGCTGTCGATCGTCGCCGCCTGCGCCGGATTTGCGACCAATGCCGGTGTCGTCGGGCTTTATGCCCTGATCGCGCAAAGCTTTCCGACCGGCGTGCGCGCGACCGCGACCGGGTTCGTCATCGGTGTCGGGCGCGGCGGATCGGCGCTTGCCCCGGCGGTCGCGGGATTCCTGTTCGCTGCGGGTTACGGATTGCAGACGGTTGCGGTGCTGATGGGCATCGGATCGCTCGTTGCCGCGATCGCGCTGCTGACAATGCGCGGTCAGTCGCCGGTTGCGCATTGACGCCGTCGCCGACTCGATTTACGCTATAAAACATAACAAATATGGAGAGCGGCCCGATGGCCTCCGGTATGACCTTCGATCGCATCAATCCGGTGACCGGCCAGGTCGCGACGACCGCCGCCGCGTTCGGTCCGGCAGAGGCCAACGCCGCGGTCGAAGCCGCTGCGGCCGCGTTCCCCGCTTGGTCTGCGCTTGGACCCAACGCCCG
>DASTEN010000068.1:0-2676 GCA_035709645.1 Sphingomonas sp. | reverse complement strand
CGGCGAAATAATGGATGCCGGCCCAGGCGGAGACATGCTCGGGCTCGGTGCCGTAATCGTCGCGGCACGCATAGCGGACGTGCGCGCGTAAGACGGGCGAGCGCCAGCCGCGATGCTCCAGCCACTGCGTGACGCTCAGTCGATCGAGCGCCAGCAGATCGGGATCGCGGGCGCTGAGGTCCATCGGTATGGCGAAAGCCGGCCGACCCGCGGCATCGCGACGGTCCCGGTAGCCGGCGATCGCCGTGAAGAATGCTGCGATATCGCGTCGATCGTCCTGGCTCAGGCCCTTGGTCGGGATCAGCCCGTCCTGCCACTTGCCAAGGTGGAGCAACCGCTCGTCAGGGTCTGCCACCAGTTGATACGGGTCGAATACCGGCCTGCCGTCCTGCCAGCCGGTGATGATCCCCAGGCGTTCGAGCAGGCGAACGACGCCCTTCGTCTCGGCATTGGGGATCGGCAGGTAATGCGCGCCTAGCGGGTAAGCGGACACCGCATTGCGTCCGCTGCGACTGTTGCCGCCGGTACGATCCTCGATCTCGAACAGGCGGAAATCCGTCATGCCGGCTTCGGCCAGCGTCCAGGCCGCGGACAGGCCGCTCGCCCCGCCGCCGATGATCGCGATGGCGGTTTCGATCGTCTCGTCGGGTTCTGGAAAGCTGCCGTCGCGCAATCGGTGTCCGCGGACGAAATCCGCACCGTCCAGCGTACCGGGCATCGGGGTATCGCGCCCGCCGAGCGCCACCGCGCCGCCGCCCAGCGCTGCGGCCCCGGCAACCGATCCCGCGACGACGCTTCGGCGCGACAGCGGCATCATCCCTCGTACCGGCTCCATTCGGCGTCGAATTCACGGACCAGCGCCTGATTGTCGAGCCGGTTCACCGGTGCCGCCCGTCGCGCCATGTCGGGCGGGAAGGCGAACGCCAGTCGATCGGTCTGCGGCGTCAGGAACCGCAATCCCGCAGGCAGCGGGCCAGGGGCCGGAATCGCACGGTTCGATGCGAGGACGAACCCCCATTCGCCAAAGCTTGGCACATAGGCATGGTATCCGCGGGTGATCAGGCCCGCTGCCTCCAGTGTCGCCGCCACCGTCCAGAACGCCCGCGGTGCGACCAGGGGCGATGTGCTCTGGACGCTGACCATCGCGCCCGGCGTCAGTGCACGGGCCAGTTCGCGGTAGAAGCTGACCGTATAGAGTTTGCCGACCGAGAAATTGGTCGGATCGGGAAAGTCGACCAGCACGGCATCGAACCGTCGTTGGTTGTCGCGCACCCAGCGGAAGGCATCGGCGTTGACGACATGCACCTTGGGGGAACGGAACGCATCGTGGTTCAGCGCCGCCAGCATCGCACTGTTGCGGAACAGGGCGGTCATCTCCGGATCGAGGTCGACCAGCGTTATCGAGCGTACGGCCGGGTATTTGAGGACTTCGCGTACCGCCAGCCCGTCGCCGCCGCCCAGCACCAGGACGTCGCGCGGGCGGGCACTGCGGGACAGGGCCGGATGCACCAGTGCCTCGTGATAGCGATATTCGTCGCGGGACGAAAATTGCAGGTTGCCGTTCAGATACAGCTTCAATTCGTCGCCGCGCTTGGTCAGCACGATGCGCTGATAGGGCGTCGATGCGGCGTAGAGGATCGGTTCGTTATACGCCCCGACCTCGGCCGCGCGCTGCAGCCGTTCGGAGACGATGAAGCCGGCGATCAGCGCGATCGTGACCAGCGTGCCCACGACCAGTTCGGACCGCAGACGGCGCCGCTCGGGCAGCATCAGGATCAGGGCGATCGCGACCCCGGCGTTGGCGATACCGAACAGGAAACCGGTCCGCATCAGTCCCAGGTGCGGCACCAGCAGCAGCGGGAACAGCAGCGACGCGGCGAGCGCGCCGACATAATCGAAGGTCAGCACCTTCGATACCAGGTCGCCGAATTCCAGCCGGTCCTTCAGGATCCGCATCAGCAGCGGGATTTCCAGCCCGACCAGCGTGCCGATGACCAGGACCAGGCCATAGAGCGGAATACGGAGATCGGCGACGCGATCGAACAGCAGGAACAGCACCGCCGCCGACGCCCCGCCGATCGCCGCGATCAGGATTTCGACACGGACGAAGACCGCCAGTTCGTTGGTACGGACGTAGCGTGACGACCACGACCCGACACCCATCGCGAACAGATAGGTGCCGATCACGATCGAGAATTGGGTGACGCTGTCGCCCAGCAGATAGCTGGCAAGCGTGCCGGCCAGCAATTCGTAGATCAGCCCGCAGGTCGCAACGACGAAGGCCGAGGCGAGCAAGGCGGCGCCGATCCGCGGGGTCGGTGCCTGTCCCGAACCGCCGGCGCGCGCTGCGCCGGCGTGGTCAGCCATGGATCGCGGCGCCGATGATGATGGCGATGGCGATGGCGATGCCGCCCGCCATGTTGCCCAGCGCGACATTCTGGTTCTTGCAGATCTCGCCCCACAGATCGACCGGCGTCATCCGGTCCCACAGCCAGAAGCCGATGACGAAGATCGCAAGGCCGATGCCCGCATAGAGCAGCGTTGCGAGAATGACGGTGGTGGAGAGCATGACGACCTCTTCTTTGCGGATCACTTGTGGGTCGGACCGACCGCGCCACGCACGGTGCTGCGCGCGGAGCCATCGGCGAACGGGGAAAATCCGTCGCGGGCCGCCCA
>DASTEN010000067.1:0-3989 GCA_035709645.1 Sphingomonas sp. | reverse complement strand
AGCACCCAGCCGGCGAAGGTGAAGCTGCCCGTCTCCGGAGCGTGCTGGCGCGTGCCGCCGGTCGCCAGGCGGCGTAACACGACCTTGATCCGCGCGGCCAGTTCGCGTGGCGAAAACGGCTTCACGACATAATCGTCCGCGCCCATTTCCAGCCCGACGATGCGGTCGGTTTCTTCGGTCTTCGCGGTCAGCAGAATGACGGGAGTATCGCTGGTTGCGCGGATGTGACGGCAAAGCGACAGGCCATCCTCGCCCGGCATCATGATGTCGAGCACGACCAGATCGATCGCATAGGCATTGAGCCGCGCCCGCGCCGCTTCGGCATCGCCGACCTGCGTCACGCGGAAGCCCTGCTTCGTCAGATACTGCGCCAGCGGTTCGCGGATCGAGCGTTCGTCGTCCACCAGCAGCAGATGGGGAAGGTCGGGGGAAGCCATCGTCATATCGCTAACCGCATCGAACGGGGTTTGCCACCGCCGGACCGTCGCGCGCCAAGGGGAGGAGAACGCGCAGCGACGACCCGGCGAGGCTTCCGGATCAGGCGCCGGTCGGCGCCGCAGGAGTGGGTTGGGCGGGCGGCATGCCACCACGGCGCTGGCCGCCGCCGCGGCCGCCGCGCATGCCGGGGCCGGCCTGCAGTTCGGCTGCATCGAGCACGCCGTCGCCATTGACGTCGAGACGATCGAACCGTTCCTTGGTCTGGGCGTCATATTCGCCCTGCGTCAGCTTGCCGTCGCCGTTGGTGTCGGCCCGCAATCCACGACCGCCGCCCGACAGCGCGGCCATTTCGGTCGCATCGACAGTGCCGTCCTTGTTGGTGTCCATCCGATCGAATCGGGTGCGCGAGGACGTATCGAATTCGGCGCGCGTCACGCGACCGTCGCCATCGCCGTCCATGCGCGCCAGGCCACCACCGGGGCCGCGCATGCCGCCGCCGGGGCGTGCCTGCATGGCGTCATCCTGTCGCGGTGCCGCGGCACCTTGCATCGGCGCATACGCCGCAGGCCGTGCGCCGGTACCTCGCTCCCGCTTCGGCTTGCCCGCGCGGCGCTCTTCCTGCGTCAACACGCCGTCCCGGTTGCTATCCATCCGGGCGAAGCTTGTCTCTGCCTGCGCGACGAATTCGGCGCGGGTGATCTGTCCGTCGCCGTTGGTATCGGCCTTGGCCGGGCGGGCCGGGCCTTGGGCGGGGGAGCTCTGTGCATAGGCCAGGCCGCCCAGGGCGACCGTACCGAGCAGCGCGGCGGCGGTGAGGGATTTCAACATCTACGGTCTCTCCATCAGGGTGTCGGGCGGCGGGGCGACCCGCCAGAATGGCTGTATCGCCCGGGACCGTCGCATATCTGTGCCGGGCGTGCGCAAAACTGTCGCGAAGTGTCGCAACATCACGCGAAGATCGCGACACCCTGCATCGCGTCGGCGATCGGGGTGCCATCGGCGGCCCATAGGGTCATCCGCTGGCTGGAATAGCCGCCGACCGCGCGATCGGTCTGGCTGTGCATCAACCACCAGCCATCGATCGTGGTCGGTCGCGGGACCACCAGGTTGAGCTGCCATGTCAGCGAACTCATCGCCGCGTCACCGCGGTGAAGCTGGTAGGCCGCAGGCGGCAGCGCGTCGGCAACCGCGATCAGCGCGATTTCGGGGTCCAGCCCGGCCCGTTCGACCAGCCGACCCCAGCGCCGCCATTCGCCTTCGTCGTCGGGCCGGGCGCAATCCAGGAATTCGAAATTGCCGGTAAAATGGTCCGGCGGGCCGCGATACAATTTGGCGTCGTGCGGCGGCGGTATCATGGTCGACACGACGGTACGATCGAACCGGATCGTTGATTCCATGTCGCGCATGAACACGAAGGTGGCGCGAAATCCGAGGCCCGCGTCGCTGTCGATCGACACATCGATGTAGGCGGCGTTACGTCCGCGGCGAAGCTTGCGCGCGGCGATCGAAACCGTGCCCGCGAGCGGGCCGACGAACGCGATCAGCGCGGATCGCAACGGGGGCAGATCGGGCTCGCAGGCCTTGGCCGCGTGCAGCGCCAGCGCTGACGACAAACCGCCATAGGCGGTTCGTCCCTGCAACCAGTCGCCCGGGATGGTGCCGCTGAACCCGTGGTCGGCCGGCGTCAGGGCAGCGAGAATGTCGGCAATCGCAGTCATGCCAGAAGCTCCACTGTCAAGATAGCTCGGTGCGCGGTGTGACCCGCACTCTATGGGGTGAACGATAGCGTTTCGGCACGCGTATCGAACTCCGGGCGCGATTCCCACCATCATCGCACGTCGACCGATCGCACCGCGCTTGACGCCGGCGGCGGCATACCGCACCTTCGAATCCAACGACAGGAGAGGATATGCGCCAGCGTCTCACGACGGTTGCACCGGCGTACCCATGCCGATGACTGCGCTGCCGATATCCGCGGCCCCGCCGCCGACTGATGGCGTGGCGCTGCGCCGTCGAACGACGACGCTGGCGCTGCTGACCGCAGCGTATTTCTTCAGTTACATGGACCGGCAGATCCTGGCGATCCTGCAGGAGGATATCCGCGCCGAACTGCATCTGTCCGATACCCAGCTTGGTCTGCTGGCCGGGTTCGCTTTTGCGATCTTCTACGCGACGCTCGGGCTGCCGGTCGCGCGGCTTGCGGATCGCGGCAACAGGGTGAACATCATCGCGGTCGCGCTGACGCTGTGGAGCGCGATGACCGCGGTCTGCGGCCTGGCACAGAATTTCGTCCAATTGCTGCTTGCGCGGATAGGGGTGGGGATCGGCGAGGCAGGGTCGAGCCCGCCCAGCCATTCGATCATCGCCGATCTGTATCCGGCCGACCAACGCGCCGGTGCCATGGGCATCTATTCGCTGGGTGTCGTTCTGGGGTCGGCGTTCGGCACGATGATCGGCGGGTTTGTCGCGCACCTCTATGGCTGGCGTGCGGCGATGTTCGCGGTCGGATTGCCCGGTATCGCGCTGGCGGTCGTCATAAAACTGTTCGTCGTCGAACCGCGCCGGGGGATGTCCGATGGGCCGATTGCCTCCGGCCGAGGATCGACCGATCAGGCGCCAGGCTTCATGGCCGGGTTTCGGTCGCTCTTCGCCAATCGCGCGGCGGTGCATCTGGTGATGGGCGTCACCCTAACGTCGATGATCGGATACGGGCAGACCGCGTTCGGCCCCAGTTTCCTGATCCGGTCGATCGGGCTGAGCAAGGTGGAGATCGCATCCATCGTCGCACCGGTTGCGGCGATCTGCGGCACGTTGTCCGCGGTCGGGGGTGGCTGGCTGGCCGATCGCGTGGCCCGGCGATGGGGGCTGTTCGCGCAAAGCTGGATGGTGCTGGCGATGAAGACGGTCGGGCTGCCGCTATCCTTCCTCTTCTACCTCGCGACGGATGCGTGGGTCGCGGTGCCGCTCTACTGGCTGTCGCTGTTGCTAACGCAAAGCTACCTCGGCCCGACCTTCGCACTGATCCAGGGGCTGGCACCGCTGCGGCTGCGCGCGCTGTGGGCGGCGGTGACGCTGTTGGTGATTAACCTGATCGGCCTGGGGCTGGGCCCGACGCTGATCGGCATCGTATCGGACCTGCTGAAGCCGCGGCTGGGCGATGCGGAATCCTTGCGCTGGGCGATGCTGACGCTTGCCGCCGTCACGCCGTGGGCGCTGTTTCACTATTGGCGGGCCGGCGCACTGCTGAAACGCGCGGCCTGACGACCACTGCGATCAGGCGATCGCGCGGTCGTCGAACAGGCCGAACATCAGCGTCGAGGCATACATCGCCACCGCCCGCTCCCGAGGCATCGTGCTGGCCCATTTGCGCATATCGAACGCCGCGTTCTGGATCGCCATCAACGCCTGACTGGCGACCAGCGGATCGACGGCGCGGATCGATCCTTCGGCGATACCGTCCGAAATCATGCCGGCAAAGCGTCGCGCCAGCCGGTTCGACCGGTCGATCATCGTCTGGCGATCGCGCGGCGGCAGGCCCGACAGCGCCGTCG
>DASTEN010000066.1:0-7631 GCA_035709645.1 Sphingomonas sp. | reverse complement strand
TCGACCCCCGTCTTGTCGTACAGCGCGAAGCGGTCGACGATGTCGGCGCTGGCGTGGTTATAGCCGACGACGCGGACCTGGCGTCCGTCGCGACGCAGCCGGGCGACGATCGTGTCCAGCGCTCCGACGCCCGAGATGTCCCAGAAATGCGCGGCCGACACGTCGATGGTGACGTCGCGCGCGGAGGCTTCGGCCTGGAACGCGCGGCGGAACCGGTCGACCGAGGCGAAGAAAATCTGCCCGGCGACGCGGTAGGTGGCGGATGCGCCGTCCGCGCTTTCTTCGCGGTCGACGGTGAACATCCGCTGGACCTTGCCGGCGAAGAATATGCCCGACAGCAGCACGCCGGCCAGCACGCCGAGCGACAGGTCGCGGGTGGCGACCACGACCACCACCGTCGTCAGCATGACGATCGACGACGTCGGCGGATGGCGGCGCAGGTTGGGGATCGAATTCCAGCTGAACGTGCCGATCGACACCATGATCATGACCGCGACCAGCGCCGGCATCGGCACGCGGCCGACGACCGGACCAAGCACCGCCAGCAGGAACAGCAGGACCGCGCCTGCGACGAACGTCGACAACCGTCCGCGGCCGCCCGAGGTGACGTTGATCACCGACTGGCCGATCATCGCACAGCCGCCCATCCCGCCGATTAGCGCGGCGACAATGTTTGCACCACCCTGTCCGGCGCATTCGACGCGCTTCGCGCTGTCGGTATCGGTCATGTCGTCGACGATCTGCGCGGTCAGCAGCGATTCCAGCAGTCCGACCGCGGCCATCGTCAGCGAATAGGGCAGGATGATCCAGAACGTGTCGAGCGTCAGCGGCACATTCGGCAGGGCAAGCGCGGGCAGACCTTCAGGCAGCCGTCCCATGTCGCCGACGGTATTGACCGACAGACCGAAACCGATGCTGATCGCGCTGAGGATCAGGATGGCGACCAGCGGTGAGGGAATCACCTTCGTGACCCGCGGCATGCCGTAGATGATCGCAAGTCCACCGGCGACCATCGCATAGGCCTGCCATCCGACGTTCGTCAGTTGCGGCAGCTGCGCCAGGAAGATCAGGATCGCCAGCGCATTGACGAAACCGGTGATGACCGACCGCGACACGAACTGCATTACCAGGTCGAGACGCAACAGGCCGGCGACGATCTGGATCAGCCCCATGAGGATCGTCGCGGCAAACAGGTAATCGACGCCGTGATCGCGAACCAGGGGTACGACAACGACGGCGACCGCGGCGGTGGCGGCCGAGATCATGCCGGGGCGCCCGCCGATCAGCGCGATGGTCATGGCGATCGCGACGGAGGCGTACAGCCCGACACGCGGGTCGACCCCGGCGATGATCGAAAAGCCGATGGCTTCGGGGATCAGCGCGAGCGCGACGACGATGCCGGCGAGGATGTCGCGGCGGGCCGAAGCGGCGTCGGCGAACCACTGTCGGCGATAGGCGGGAAGGTCGAATGTCATGGCAAATCCACATCAGGGCACATGGCGCCGTCGAGCGGCACGAGCGGGTTGCATGTGTGATGTTGTCCGGCGGATCGGCGGCCGGCATAGCCACCCGGGGTCTCACCGGGTCCTTGCGATTGATGCGGCTTTAGCCGCAGTGGCAGGCGCAGCGCAACCGTGCGCCGTCAGACCGACGATGCGGTCACGTACAGGCCGACACCGATCACGCCGGTAGCGAACAGCCGTTCGAGCAGTCCCTTGCGCGCCGCAAGCCGGCGGCCGACGGTGATGCCGACCAGCGTGCCCGCGATGCCGCCAGTGACGAGCAGCGCCGTGACGTGCCAATCGACCAGCCCAGAAAGCGCGTAGGACGCGGCCGTGGTCAGCCCCAGGGCGGTGACGACGACCAGAGATGTGCCGATCGCGAAGGGAAGCGGCATCGCCGTCGCGAGGATCAGGCCCGGCACGATGAGGAAGCCGCCGCCGATGCCGAAAAATCCGGCGGCCAGACCGACGACCAACCCGATCGGTATCAGCCGCGGCAACAGGACCCTGGCGCTGTCGCGGGTCAGCCGGACGTCGGGTGCCTCGTCGGTCCGACGTTTGCGTAGCATCGACAGGCCGACACCGATCATCAGCAGGCCGAACAGCGCCAGCAAGCGATGACCGTCGACCGCCTTGCCGAATTCGGCGCCCAACGCCGCGCCGGTCATGCCAGCGCCCGCGAAGACGCCGGCGCACCGCCATTTCACCCGGCCTGCGCGAGCGTGCCCGACCAGACTCGCCAGCGCGTTCGCGGTAACCGTCACCGCCGCGGTGCCGATCGCCGCATGCGGTGATCCGACGCCGACGACATAAACGAGCAGCGGCACCGCGAGGATCGATCCGCCGCCGCCGACCAGTCCGAGAACTAGGCCGATCATTCCGCCCGAGGCGATCGCCAGCGCGCTGTGCACGATCGTCAGCCTGCCATGCGCCGGTTCCACGGCATCAGGCGCAGCAGGTTCGCCATGCCGCACCAGCCTGTCGTACCGGCGAACATCAGCCCCGCCCCGACGAAGGCAGACACTCCGAAGAATCCGGGAGCGACGAACAGCCCGAGCAGGATGCCCGAAAGCACCAACGCGCCGGCTGTGATCTGAACCTGTCGCATGATTTCCAGCGGCTGCTTGCGATCGGCCACCGTCGGCAGGCCCGCCGTACGCCACGCATCGATTCCGCCATCGAGCAGAAAGGCCGGGGCGCCGCGCGCGGCATGGCCCAGGCGGGTCGCGTTGGCGGCAGTCCGCATGCCCGAACGGCAATGGAATATCACCGGGCGGGCATCCGACGCCAGTTCGCCGATACGCTCGAGCGGCACGTTGACCGCGCCTGCAATCCGCTCACGCGCGAATTCGTCGGTACCGCGAATGTCGATCAGGCGCGCGCCGTCGTCGATCGCGCGATAAGCATCGGCGGGGGAGAGGGTCTTCACGGTCATGGACGTCAATCCTTGCAATAGAGCTGATAAAGGGTGGCGAGCAGCGTTTCGACGCGTGGATCGGCGATCCGATACCAGAGTGTCTGGCTTTCGCGTCGGAAGGCGACCAGCCCCTCGTCGCGCATCTTCGCCAGATGCTGCGAACAGGCCGATTGCGACAGGCCGCTGTCGCGCGCCAGATCGCCGACCGTCACTTCGCCGTGTTCAACCAGCTTGCACAGCAGCATCAGTCGGCGGGCGTTGCCGATCGCCTTCAATGTCTCGGCGACCGACCCCGCTTTCCGTTCGAACGTCGCCAGATCCATCGGCGCCTTGAGCATATCCACCACTCCATTAGATATTGCTTATGTAGTATATTCTAATATATAAGCAAGCATCAATGGAGCAGATCATGACCCAGCCTGTCATCGAGGCGTTTTTCGACGAACCGACGAATACGATCAGCTATCTGGTGGGCGACCCTGCGACGCGCGTCGCGGCGGTGATCGATCCCGTGCTGGATTTCGACATGGCCAGCGGCAAGGCCGATACGCGATCGGTCGAACATATCCTGGACTTTGCGGCCGCGCAGGGTTGGCGGATCGACATGGTGCTGGAAACGCATGCGCATGCCGACCATCTGTCGGCCGCCCCGCTCGTCAAGGCACGCACGGGGGCGTGGATCGGGATCGGCGCGCACATCCGCGCGGTGCAAAAAATCTTTCGCCCGGTCTTCGCAATGGACGAACTGCAGACCGATGGATCGGACTTCGACCGATTGTTCGACGACGGGGAAGGCTTCGCCATCGGCGATCTGACGGTCCGGGTGCTGCACGTACCCGGCCACACGCCCGCGGACGTCGCCTATCTGATCGGTGACGCGGCCTTCGTCGGCGACACGTTGTTCATGCCGGACTATGGCACCGCCCGCGCCGATTTTCCCGGCGGCGACGCCCGGACGCTCTACCGTTCGATCCGGCGCCTGCTGGCGCTTCCGCAGGCGACACGGCTGTTCCTGTGCCATGACTACAAGGCGCCGGGGCGTGACGACTATCGGTGGGAAACGACGGTCGGCGAACAGCGACGCCGTAGCGTGCATATCCACGACGGGGTGGGCGAAGACGAATTCGTCGCGATGCGCGAACGCCGCGATGCCGGGTTGTCGGTGCCCAAACTGCTGCTGCCGTCGATCCAAGTTAACATCCGCGCCGGGCGCTTTGCGGAAGCGGAGGCCAATGGCGTGACCTATCTGCGCATTCCGGTCACCTGGGCGCGCACGGGATCGCCGGCGGGACAGGCGTAAAGATTCGCGACAGCGCCGGTCCGGTCCGGATTTGAACAGCGGTACGCCCACGTGCATAAGCGGAGCCAAGGAGCATCGCGTGAAACGGACAGGGCTCGTCGAGCTTGCGAAAATCGCCGGCGTATCGGTGTCGACGGTGTCGCGTGCGCTGTCGGATCATTCGCGCGTGTCGGACGCGACGAAGGTGCGGATCCGCGCCCTGGCGGCGGAACACGGCTTTCGATTGAACCAGACCGCCAGTGCGCTGCGGCGCCAGCGGACGGGGGCGATCGGGGTCGTCATTCCGCTGGGACATGACGTCGACCAAAGTCTGTCCGACCCGTTCTTCATGGCATTGCTGGGGCCCTTGGCCGATGCATTGGCCGATGCGGGATACGATCTGCTGCTGTCGCGCGTCATCCCCAAGGGCACGGACTGGCTGGACGGGATAGTCAGGTCCGGGCGGGTCGACGGCGTGATCCTGATCGGACAATCCGACCAGACCGACGTCATCGAAGCTGTGGCACAGGGGGCGGCGCCGATCGTGGTCTGGGGTGCGTCACGGCCGGGCATGGCGCAGATCACCGTCGGCACCGACAACCGCTGCGGCGGCGAGCTGGCGGCGCGACATCTGATCGCGATCGGTCGCCGGCGACTGGCCTTTCTGGGCGACCCGAGCGTACCCGAGTTCGCCGATCGTCACGCCGGATTCCATGCCGTCATCGCCCAGACGCCGGGAATCGAGGAAACGGTGCTGCCGCTGCATCTGACCGAGCGGGACGCCTACGGCGAAACCGCGCGCTTCCTGTCGGGCGCGCCGTCGCCCGACGGCATCTTTGCGGCATCCGACGTCGTCGCCATGAGCGCGATGCGCGCGATCGTCGACCGGGGCCTGCGCGTGCCGCATGACGTCGCGGTGATCGGTTTCGACGATATCGGGCTGGCCGCCCATGTCGTCCCGCCGCTGACGACCATCCGTCAGGACGTGAGACGCGGCGCGCGATTGCTGGTCGATCTGCTGCTCGCACGGATCGCGGGCGATACCGTGACCCCGGTCACGATGCCGCCCGAACTGATCCTGCGAAGCTCCGCCTAGGCGGCCGCCGGCACCGCGGTGGGGGTGGATGACGTCTTCACGCGGAGCGTCGCCGCCGCAGCGCATAGCATCATCGCGCCCGACAGCATCAGCACGTTGCGCGGATCGCCGCCCAGCAGCGGGCGATAGACGAACGGCATCACCAGCGTTTCGATCATCATCGGCACGACGATGAACATGTTGAAGATGCCCATGTAGATGCCGGTCCGCGCCGGCGGGATGGCGCCGGCCAGCATGACGTAGGGGTTGCCCATCAGGCTGGCCCAGCCGATGCCGACGCCGATCATCGGCACGATCAGCGCGATGCGGTTGTCCGCCCAGGGGAGCGACAGCATCGCCAACCCCGACACCAGCATCGCGGCGGCATGCAGCGGTTTCGCGCCCCAGCGGCGCGCGACCGGCACCATCGCGAACGCGGCCAGGAAGGCGACGAAATTGTACAGCGCACCGGCTTGTCCGGCCACCAGCGTCGCCTGCCGGAATGCCGCGGTCGTGGCATCGCCGGTGCCGAAGATCGACCGCGCGATCGCAAAGGTGATGTATTGCCAATAGGCGAACATCGCGAACCACTGGAACAGCATCGCCAGCGCGAGCTGGCGCATCGCCAGCGGCATTTCGCGCACCGCGGTGGCCAGATCGGTCATCGCGGTGCCGATCGACAGCGGCGCGGCGCGGACGGCCGCAGCCTCTTCGGCATCGAGGGGCAGTTCGGGGACGCGCAGCACCGACCACAGGATCGTCGAGATCGACAGGACGGCGCCGACGACGAAGGCGATCCGCGTGATTTCGGGAATGCCGTTCGCATCGATCAGATCGGCGCTGATCCCACCCCAGACCAGCAGCGAGGGTGCCAGATACGACAATGTCTGCGCCAGCCCGGTGAAGGCCGATTGCGTCAGGAACCCGGCGGCGCGCTGCGTGTCGTCCAACCGGTCGCTGACATAGGCGCGGTAGGGTTCCATCGTGACGTTGTTCGCGGCATCCAGCATCCACAGCAGGCTGGCGGCGACCCACAGCGCCGGGCTGTACGGCATCGCCAGCAACCCCAGGCTGCATAGCACCGCACCGATCAGGAAATAGGGCGTCCGACGGCCGAACCGCGTGCTCGTCCGGTCGCTTAGCGCGCCGATGATCGGCTGGACCAACAGGCCGGTCATCGGACCCGCCAGCCACAACAGCGGCATCGTCGCCTCGTCGGCGCCCAGATAGCTGTAGATCGGGCTCATGTTCGCCTGCTGCAGCCCGAACGAGAATTGCAGCCCGAAGAAGCCGAGGTTCATTTCCGCAATGCGTAGCGCGGACAATCGCGGTTTACGGATGCCCATCCTGCCTCTCCCATACCGACGGGTCGTGCCCGTCCTTCAGGCTTTGCGTATGCGTTTGCGCAAACGTTTGCAAGATTTCGCTTGCAAACGTTTGCGCAAAATGTATCCAACGAGCGATCGAGCCGGTTGACCGGCCCATTGTGCAGGAGAGGATGACATGAAGGCCACCCACATTCTTCTCGCGACGACCGTGCTCGCGATGCCGCTCCCCGCGTTCGCGCAGGCCGCGCCCGCCACGCAAGCGGCGGAGGACGCCGCGCCGCAGGAAGATATCGTCGTCACCGCGGTCGCGCAGGGGACGAACCGTCTCGACAGCTCGGTCACCGTCAGCTCGATCAGCGCCGATTCGCTCGTCGAACTGGCGCCGCGCACGTCGGGCGAACTTCTACGCAACCTGCCGGGCATTCGCGTCGAGGCATCGGGCGGCGACGGCAACGCCAACATCTCGGTCCGCGGCCTGCCGGTCGCTTCGGGGGGATCGAAGTTTCTGCAGCTGCAGGAAGACGGCCTGCCGATCCTGGAGTTCGGCGACATCACCTTCGGCAACGCCGACATCTTCCTGCGTGCCGACTTCAACGTCCGCACGGTCGAATCGGTGCGTGGTGGCTCGGCCTCGACCTTCGCGTCCAATTCGCCGGGCGGCGTCATCAATTTCATCAGCAAGACCGGCGAGACCGAAGGCGGCGCCTTCCAGATCTCGAGCGGGCTGGACTATCGCGAATTCCGCGCCGACTTCGATTACGGCGGCCGCCTGTCGGACAGCGTGACCTATCATATCGGCGGCTTCTCGCGGATCGGCGACGGGCAGCGTGACGTCGGCTTCGACGGGGTGCGGGGCGGCCAGATCAAGGCCAACATCACCAAGTCGTTCGGTAACGGCGGCTATGTCCGGCTGTCGGGCAAGTATCTGAACGATCGCGCGATCGGCTATCTGCCCAATCCGGTGCTGGTCGCGGGCAGCAACGCCGACCCGGACTATCGCAATCTCACCAATTTCTCGATCAACAACGAC
>DASTEN010000065.1:0-5493 GCA_035709645.1 Sphingomonas sp. | reverse complement strand
GAGAGCCGTTCGATCTCCGGCCGCACGTGCCGCTCGATCAGCAACTGCGCTAGCTCTCCGAGGCGCTCGACGTTGCTGTTCGCGACATTGCCCTGGAGGTGCATAATCGCGATTGCCATGAGCTGCGGGTGCGTTGGCGTTCGGGTGTCCAGGTGGACAATGGCGGCGGCCTGCTCAAGCGCGCTCACCGAGTGAGCGATGTGTTTGTTACCGAGGTCATAAAAGAACGAGTGGATCAGCTCGTACTCCGGCGCGACCTTCAGCACGTTTGAGCGCTTGAGCGCCATTCGGATGCCGGTCGTGAAGCAGCGGCGGTACCGAATGACCACGCTGTCCAAAAGTGCCAGTCTTAGGGGCTCGAAACTCTCGTCTTCGGTTTGGTCGATCAAAACCTTCGCCGCGGCCACGACCTGCTCCAAATCAGCCGCAATGCTGGTCAGATCAGCGGCTTCCTGGCCCTCCCTGATCTCGGAATAGAAACCTTCGGCTGGGATGCCCGGGGGCGGTGACGATGTGACCATGTTCGGCGCATCTCCTTTTCTTCGCCCGACCTAATCACCTGATCTGTCCGGTTCGGCAACCGGCGCCGGTACTAGGCAATCAATCTATGGCAGAAGCGCAACTCAGCGGAGGTTAGATCAGTTCGGGGATAGTTCGGGACTCTCGGTTCCGTTCGGTTCCCTTTCGTTCCGTCTAATTCCCTGAACGCAAGTGTTGCGCCCTTAAAAAATGGCAGTATTACGTGGGTTTCCCGAGAGGGGGCGCTTAGCTCAGTTGGTAGAGCATCTCGTTTACACCGAGAGGGTCGGCGGTTCGAGCCCGTCAGCGCCCACCACCGCGCAGACGGGAAGACGAAATAGCGACGCGATTTCGCATTCCGCCAAGCGCGATCGGCGAGGAGAAGCGCGTCAGAGGGCGCGGCTTCGCCGCGACCGGCGGCGCAGCGGGCGCGATCCCCCACTTTAATCCAGTGCCATCGCTTCAGCCGCCAGCGCCTCCGCCTCGGTCAGCAGCGCGTCGTCCGCCGCGCCCGACTGTGCCACGCTTTCGCGTCCGATCAGGACCATGACCGGCACCGCCAGCGGGCTGATGCGGTCGAGTTTAGCATGCAGCATCGTGCCCTGCGCCCGGTCGAGCAGGTCGGCCAGGCGCCCGACATCGGTCATCCGCGCTCGCGCATCGTCCCAGGCCGCCTGGAGCAGCAGGTGGGTCGGTTCGTATTTGCGCAGGACGTCGTAGATCAGGTCGGTGGAAAAGGTCACCTGCTTGCCCGACTTGCGCTTGCCCGGGTGCTGCCGCTCGACGAGGCCGCCGATGACCGCGACTTCGCGGAACGCGCGCTTCAGCAGATTGGAGCCTTGCACCCAATCGACGAATTCATGTTCGAGGATTTCGGGGGAGAACAGCGCAGCCGGATCGTCGATCGGTTCGAGCGCGTAGCATGCCAGCGCATAGTCGTTGGACACGAACCCCAGCGGCTTAAGTCCCATCGCCTCCATCCGCCGGGTGATGAGCATGCCGAGCGACTGATGCGCGTTCCACCCTTCGAAACTGTAGGCGACCATGTAATGCCGCCCCTCGCGCTCAAACGTCTCGACCAGCAACTGGTCGGGCGCGGGCAGCATCGACCGGCGGTCCTGCACCTCCAGCCACTCGCGCACGTCCAGCGGGAAGCGGTGCCATTCGGCGCGGTCGTACAGAAAGGTGCGGACGCGGTGCGCGAGGTTGGTCGACAGCGCCATCCGCGTGCCGACATAGGTCGGGATCCGCGCAGGCTTGGTAGTCGCGCGGACCCACAGGTCGGCGACATCCATCCGTTCGACCTCCAGGCTGAGCCCGGCGAAGAAGAAGGTGTCGCCGACCGACAGGCTGGAGGCGAAATATTCCTCGACCGTGCCGAGCTTGCGCCCGTTCTTGAAGCGCACGTCCAGCGTCACCGCATCGACGATGATCCCGGCATTCAGCCGGTGCTGGGCGACGAAGCGCGGATGACTAACCCGCCAGACGCCATCCGCCCCCTTGGTCAGCCGCTTGAACCGGTCATAGGCGCGCAGGGCATAGCCGCCGTCGGCGATGAACTGAAGGACGCGGTCGAACGTCTCGTCCGTCAGCGCCGAATAGGGCAGGCTGCCGCGGATCTCGCTCAACAGCGCGTCGCGATCGAAGGGTGCCGCGCAGGCGACGCCCATGATGTGCTGGGCGAGGACGTCGAGGGCACCGGGGCGAAAGATGTCGGGATCGAGTTCACCCGCCTCGACCGCGTCGAGCGCTGCGCGGGCCTCCAGATATTCGAAGCGGTTGCCCGGCACGAGCACCGCTTCCGATGGCTCGTCGAGCCGGTGGTTGGCGCGGCCGATGCGCTGCAGCATGCGGCTGGAACCCTTTGGCGCCCCCATCTGGATCACGCAATCGACGTTGCCCCAGTCGACCCCCAGGTCGAGACTGGCGGTGGCGACCAGCGCGCGCAGCCGGCCGTCGGCCATCGCCGTTTCGACCTTGCGCCGTGCTTCCTTGGCGAGGCTGCCGTGATGGACGCCGATCGGTAACGACTGGTCGTTTTCCTTCCACAGATCCTGGAAGATCAACTCCGCCAGGCTGCGGGTGTTGCAAAAGACGATCGTCGTCCGTCGCGCCTCGATCTCGCGCATGACCTGCGGGGCGGCATAGCGGCCCGAATGGCCCGACCACGGCACCCGCCCCTGCGGCAGCAGGATCGCGATGTTGGGATCCGCACCCGGCTCGCCGCGCACCAGCCGGACGGTGTCGATATCGCCGTCCGGCGCGAGCCACGCACGATAGCCGTCGGCATCCGCGACCGTCGCCGACAGCGCGACACGACGCATATCGGGCGCGATTCCCTGAAGCCGCGCGAGGCACAGGCTCAGCAGATCGCCGCGCTTGCCCGTGGCGAAGGCGTGAACCTCGTCGATCACGACGGTCTTCAGCGTCGCGAACATGTCGAAGCTGTCGGGATAGCTCAGAAGCAGGCTGAGCGATTCGGGCGTCGTCAGCAGAATCTGCGGCGGCTTAGCCCGCTGCCGCGCCTTGCGATCCGACGGCGTGTCGCCGCTGCGCGCCTCGACCCGGATGGGCAGGCCCATTTCCTCGATCGGCGTCATCAGGTTGCGCTGCACGTCGACCGCGAGCGCCTTCAGCGGGGACACGTAGAGAGTGTGCAGGCCATCGAAGCCGGACGCTTCGATCAGGTCGGCCAGGCTCGGCAGGAAGCCCGACAGCGTCTTGCCCGCCCCGGTCGGAGCGACGAGCAGAGCATGATCCCCGGCGCGCGCGGCCGACAGCATTTCGCGCTGGTGCCGCCGGGGGCCCCATCCCCGCGCGGCGAACCAGGCTGACAGCGGCGCGGGGAGGTCTGTCGGATCAGGCACGTACGGCGATATAGGAATGCCGGCGCGTTACCGCACCTCGTTCGCCTTGTCGGCGCGCTCCTGCCGCTCGTAATTCGCGCGCGTCGCCTCTTCGGTCCGTCGTTCCGCCGCACGCGAACGGCGGTTGCTCAGCACGGCCCAGGCGAGCGCCGCGATCAGCACCAACGGGCCGACGATGGTCAGAATGCTCCAAATGCCGCCGCCGGTATCCATGGCCTTGCTCCTTCGAGATGGTCTGGCGGCGTCAACGAAGCCGGCGCGCGAAACGATCCGCCGGAACGCCCGGGCCGTTCGGGCGCTTGCGTACCCATGGCGAGACTGGGCGACTGGGTGCAGCCCCACCCGACGGGCATCTATCTGCCGGCGGCGGACATCTGGATCGATCCGTCGGTCCCGGTCCCGCGTGCGCTGGTCACCCATGGCCACGCCGACCATGCCCGCGGTGGCCATGGCGAAGTGTGGGCGACGCCCGAGACATTGCAGATCATGGAAGTTCGCTACGGCCAGCAGACCGCCCGCCCGGTCGCCTATGGCGAATCGCTGACCCTGGGCGACATCGACGTGAGCTTCGTTCCTGCCGGCCATGTGCTGGGCTCCGCGCAGATCGTGCTCGATCACCGCGGCGAACGTGTCGTGGTATCGGGCGACTACAAACGGCGCGAGGACCCGACATGCGCGCGGTTCGAGCCGGTCAGATGCGACGTCTTTGTCACCGAAGCGACCTTTGGGCTACCCGTATTCCGCCACCCCGAAACGCATGACGAAATGGACAAGCTGCTCGCCACGCTGCGCGCCAATCCCGACCGGTGCGTGCTGGTCGGCGCCTATGCCCTGGGCAAGGCGCAGCGCGTGATCCGCGAACTGCGCGTGCTGGGCTTCGACGACCCGATCTACATCCACGGCGCGTTGCAGCGACTGTGCGACTTGTATGTCGAAAACGATATCGACCTGGGCGACCTCAGGCCCGCGATGGGCGTCGCGAAGGCAGAGCTGACGGGGCGCATCGTGGTCGCGCCGCCATCGGCGCTGAACGATCGCTGGTCGCGCCGTCTGCCCGACCCGATCACCGCGATGGCCAGCGGCTGGATGACCGTCCGGCAGCGCGCGCGTCAGAAGAACATCGAATTGCCGATCATCCTGAGCGACCATGCCGACTGGGACGAACTGACCATGACGATCCGGGAACTGGCGCCCCGCGAAGTCTGGGTCACGCATGGGCGGGAGGATGCGTTGGTCCACTGGTGCGCGATGCGCCAGATCAAGGCGCGCGCGCTGGATCTGGTGGGATTCGAGGATGAGGACGACTGACGTCCGCCACCCCCGGGTTTCAGGCCGCCGCCTGGAAATCGGCGAACAACCAGCGCTCCGCATCCGCCCGGCAAGTGAACATCCGTGCGTCGCGGCGACCGATCACGCGTTGCGCCTGGGTGCGCGCCAGCGTCGCCGATACGATCAGGGCGACGCGCCGGCGGGCGTACAGCGGATCGGCCATGTTCTGCCGGAACGCCTCAACGACGTCCTGCGTCTGGATGCGCATGCCGCTGATGTCGCACAGCATCAGCTGCTGGCCCGGATCGCCCCCGAGTTCGCGGCTCGCGGCGGTGATGGCGGCGCGGTATCGCTGTACGTCGTCGAGCGTGAAGAAGCCCGTCATCCGGACGTCCAGCAGGGTGCGATCGGGTCGCGTCTCGATGGCGAATTCGGCGCTCATGGACGTACGCTAGCGCGCGGAATTTGAAAAAATCGTAACCGCGGCAGCGCGAATTCTACGGTAAAATCAGGCCGCTGCGCCCAGCGCCTTCTGTCGCCGCCGCTGCACCGAACTGCCGATCCCCATCGCTTCCCGATATTTGGCGACGGTGCGACGCGCGATATCGAAACCCTTGGCCTTCAGCAGATCGACAAGCGTGTCGTCGCTCAGGATCGCCTTGGGATCTTCCGCCCCGATCAGCGCCTTGATCGCGGCCTTGACCGCCTCGGCCGACACCGCCTCGCCACCATCGGCGGATTGGATGGCCGAGGTGAAGAAATATTTCAGTTCGAACACGCCCCGGGCACAGCTCAGATACTTGTTCGACGTCACCCGGCTGACCGTCGATTCGTGCAT
>DASTEN010000064.1:0-3086 GCA_035709645.1 Sphingomonas sp. | reverse complement strand
CGCGCCATCGCCCCGTCGCAGGCGAAGCTGAACTGGCATCCGCGCCGTTCCGACCCCTGATAGATCACGCCACAGACCGTGGCCGGAAAGGTCGGGTGGCGCACGCGGTTCAGGATAACCTGCGCCACCGCCGCCTGCCCGGCGTCGGGCTCGGTCGCAGCCTCATAGTAGATCGCGGTCGTCAGGCACTGTAGTGCGCGGGCCTTGTCGAGCATCGAGCCGCGCAGCACGAACGGCGCCGCCGCACGGATCGACGCGTCACCTTCGATCGCATCGTCGGGGACGGGGGCCGTGGGAAGCGCGACCGTACCCGTCGCACCGGTAACCGGCAGGTCCTTCTGTTCATCGGCGTACAGCATCGCGGCGCCGGGGAAATGGTCCTGCGCATCGAAGCCCACGGCATGTGCCGGCGGCATCGGGATCGTGACCGCCTGACCCTCGACCGCGCGGCCGGCATGTGCGGAAAAGCCGGCACCGGCCAGCGATACCGCCAGCGCAGCGAGCGCGCCGCGCCCCTGCGTCGAAAACCACCGTGCGATCACGGCGCTCCAGATAGCGATAATTGCCGGCCATTGCGCCAGCGAATTTCGCCCTGTCCCGCCGTGGAACGCTACATGGTTAAGCTAACAAACGGCGGGTCAGTCGCCCTTCTTGTCGCGGTTCGAATACAGCATCGCGGCCGCCACCGCGGCGGACCCGATGCCGACGCCCAGCCCGATTGCCTTCAACGGCCACTGGCCCTTGTCCTTGCCCCGCCGTGCGGCCTTTTCCAGCCGCGCCTTTGCGTCCTGCGCTGCGGCGACGATTTCGTTGGTGGGATGCTCTTCGGCCACGCTCACTCTCCTGGAAACTCTATTTGCCACTTCGATATGCGGCGCGGAAGCCGTTGGCAAACGCGGTCAGCCCACCCGCGGCGATCGCGGCCCGCAGGTCGGCCATCAGCGCCTGATAGAACCACAGATTGTGCTCGGTCATCAGCATTGCGCCCAGGATTTCCTGCGCGCGGACGAGATGATGGATGTACGCGCGGCTCCACGTGCCGCAGACCGGGCAGCCGCAGGCGGGGTCCAGCGGGCCGGTATCCTCGGCGAACTTCGCGTTGCGGATGTTGATCGGCCCCTCGCGCGTGAACGCCTGTCCCGTCCGGCCCGACCGCGTCGGCAGCACGCAATCGAACATGTCGATCCCGCGTTCGACCGCGCCGACGATGTCGTCGGGCTTGCCGACGCCCATCAGATAGCGTGGCTTGTCCGCGGGCAACTGGCCCGGCGCGAAGTCCAGGCAGCCGAACATCGCCTCCTGACCCTCGCCGACCGCGAGACCGCCGACCGCATAGCCGTCGAAGCCGATGTCGATCAGCGCATCCGCCGATGCCTTGCGCAATCCTTCGTCGAGCGCACCCTGCTGGATGCCGAAGATCGCATTGTGCGCGGCATGGCTTTCGGCTGCGAAGAACGCGTCGCGGCTGCGGCGAGCCCAGCGCATCGACCGCTCCATCGCCGCTGCCTGCACCTCGCGACTGCTGGTCGTCGGGACCAGTTCGTCGAATGCCATGGTGATATTGGAGCCGAGCAGTCGCTGGATCTCGATCGACCGTTCGGGCGACAGCATGTGGCGCGTGCCATCCAGATGCGACTTGAACGTGACGCCGTCCTCGCTGCGCTTGGTCAGGTCGGCCAGGCTCATGACCTGATATCCGCCGCTGTCGGTCAGGATCGGCCGGTCCCAGCCCATGAAACGGTGCAGCCCGCCCAGCCGGTGCATCCGTTCCGCGGTGGGGCGCAGCATCAGGTGATAGGTGTTGCCCAGGATGATGTCGGCGCCGGCTGCGCGGACGTCGGCGGGCTTGACCGCCTTGACGGTCGCGGCGGTGCCGACCGGCATGAAGGCAGGCGTCCGGATCGCGCCGCGCTCCATCTGAATCGCGCCGGTGCGCGCGCGACCGTCGGTCGCGGCGATGGTGAAGGTGAAACGGGACATGCGCGCCTCATAAGGACGCCTGCCGCATCCGCCAATCCTCCCCGGGTGGGGGAGGATCAGGGATCAGTGCGCGTGCACCGCGCAGCCATCTGGACCGATCTCGATCTGCACGGTCGCGTGGCCGATCGCGAAATCGTGGTCGAGCCGGTGTTGCAACTCGGTCAGGAACGCATCGCCGGGGTGGCCGCCGGGCATGATCAGATGCGCGGTCAGGGCGCTTTCGGTCGTCGACATCGGCCAGATGTGCAGGTCGTGGACCCGCGCGACGCCGGGCAGACCCGTCAGGTACGCCGACACTTTTGCCGGGTCGATCCCCGGCGGCACCGCGAGCAGTGCCATGCCGAGCGAATCGCGGAACAGGCCCCAGCTGCTCCAGAGGATCACCGCCACGATCGCCAGGCTGACCAGCGGATCGATCCAGGCCCAGCCGGTCGCGAGAATGATCAGCCCCGCGACGACCACGCCCGCCGACACCGCGGCATCCGCCGCCATGTGCAGATAGGCGCCGCGGATGTTGATGTCGCCGTGCCGCCCGCGCGCGAACAGCAACGCCGTGCCCAGGTTGATCGCGATGCCCGCGGCGGCGACCCACACCATGGTCATGCCCTGCACCGGTGGCGGGGCGCCCAAGCGCTGCACCGTTTCAAGCAGGATCGCCCCCACCGCGACCATCAGCAACACCGCATTGGCCAGCGCGGCGAGGATCGATGAGCTTTTCAGGCCATAGGTGTACCGCTGCGACGCCGGACGCTTGGCGAGCGTCGCTGCCCCCCATGCGATCAGCAGACCCAGAACGTCGGACAGATTGTGGCCCGCGTCCGCCAGCAACGCGACGGAATCCGCCCAGATGCCGAACGCCGCCTCGACGACGACGAAGCCGAGGTTGAGCGCGGTACCGATCGCGAACGCGCGCCCGAAATCCGCAGGCGCGTGCGAATGGCCGTGCCCATGCCCATGTTCGTGGTGATGATGCCCGCCCATCGGTGCCGCTTAGCCGCTCGTCGCCATGATATGCTAGCGCTTCAGCCTTCGGGCGTGCGGTCGCCGCCGCGGCGCCGCTCGCGCCCCTCCCGTCCGTCGCGTTGCGGGCGGCCATAGGGGCTGGT
>DASTEN010000063.1:0-3671 GCA_035709645.1 Sphingomonas sp. | reverse complement strand
GCCGCCGCTGGGCGTCCTGCAGAACCGTGGTCACCGTGTCGCGCTGGTCACCGATGGCCGAATGTCGGGGGCGAGCGGCAAGGTGCCGGCAGCCATCCATCTGTCGCCCGAAGCGCTGGCCGACGGTCCGATCGCCCGGCTGCGCGACGGTGATGTCGTGCGCGTGGATGCCGAAGCCGGTGTGCTGGACGCGCTGGTCGACGCCGCGGAATGGGCCGCACGCACACCCGCCGCAGCGCCGCCGCCCGCGGTTGGTACCGGCCGCGAGTTGTTCGCGCTGATGCGTCAAGGCTGCTCGACCGCCGAAGAGGGTGGATCGGCCATGCTCGCGGCGGCTGGGTTTTAAATGGCCCTCTCCTTCATGGGAGAGGGTTGGGAGAGGGGTAGCGTGAGATCGGGCCCGATGTGCCCTCTCCCCGCCCCTCCTCCCTGAAGGAGAGGAAGTTATGCAGGTCGTATCGGTCGATATCGGGGGAACCCACGCGCGCTTCGCGATCGCCGAGGTTGCCGACGGCCGTGTCGTGTCGCTCGGCGAGCCGACGACGATGAAGACCGCCGAGCACGGCAGTCTCCAGCTCGCATGGGAAGCCTATTCGCATAGCCAGGGCGGCACCCTGCCCCGTGCCGCGGCAATCGCAGTCGCCGCGCCGGTCGGTGGCGAGATGATCCGGCTGAGCAATAATCCCTGGATCATCCGTCCCGCACTCATCAACGAACGACTGAACGTCGACACCTGGACGTTGGTCAACGATTTTGGTGCGGTCGGCCACGCCGTCGCGCAGGTTCCCGACAGCGACTTCCTGCACCTCTGCGGGCCCGACGGGGCCCTGCCGGACAAGGGCATGATTACCGTGTGCGGACCCGGCACGGGTCTCGGCGTCGCGGGGGTCCTGCGCGTCCCGGGCGACGGGTATCACGTGATCGAGACCGAGGGTGGCCACATCGATTTTGCGCCGCTCGACCGGATCGAGGACGCGATCCTCGCTCACGCGCGCGGCATCTTCAACCGCGTGTCGGTCGAACGGATCGTTGCCGGACCCGGCATCGTCCTGATCTACGAAACGCTGGCCGCGATCGAGGGACGGGCGGTGCAGCGGCTCGACGACAAGGCGATCTGGACGCTGGCACTGGACGGCGGCGACAGCCTGGCGATGGCAGCGCTCGACCGATTCTGCCTTTCGCTGGGCGCGGTCGCGGGCGATCTGGCGTTGAGCCACGGGCCCAGGGGCGTCGTCATCGCCGGAGGCTTGGGGCTTCGGCTCAAGGATCATCTGCTGCGGTCCGGCTTTGCCGATCGGTTCGTCGCCAAGGGCCGGTTCCGCAACCTGATGGCGAGCATCCCCGTCAAACTGATTACCCATCCCCAGCCCGGCCTGTTCGGTGCCGCGGCCGCCTTCGCCCAGGAGCATGCCCAATGAACCACGATATCGAAACGATCATGCGGACCAGTGCCGTCATCCCCGTTCTGGCGATCGACGACGTGGCGACGGCGCGTCCGCTGGCCGAAGCGCTGGTCGCCGGCGGGTTGAAGGTGCTGGAAGTCACGCTGCGTACAACGGCCGCGCTCGACGCGATTCACGAGATGAAGCAGGTCCCCGGCGCGATCGTCGGCGCGGGCACGGTCGTGTCGAAGGATCAGTTCGCGCAGGTCATGGATGCCGGCGGCGAATTCATCGTCTCGCCGGGACTGACCACCGAATTGGGCGAAACGATCGTGCGCAGCGGCGTCCCGTTCCTGCCAGGCGTCGCCAACGCCGGCGACATCATGCGCGGTTATGACCTGGGCCTGCGGCACTTCAAATTTTTCCCGGCCGAAACCAATGGCGGCCTGCCGGCGCTGAAAGCTCTGGCCGCCCCCTTCTACGAGGCGCAATTCTGCCCGACCGGCGGGATCACCGCGCAGACCGCGCGAGATTATTTGGGCTTTGCGCCCGTCCGGTGCGTGGGAGGAAGCTGGGTAACGCCGAAAGGGGCGTCGATGGTCGATATCGAGCGTCTGGCACGCGAGGCGTCGGCACTGCGGCCTTGAGCCCGATCCACGGCGACCGTTCGGCGGGGGACGGAAATTTCACCGCCGCCGTGGCGGATGACGGCATATTCGAAATCGTCATCCGCGGTTTCTGGACCGAGGCGCAGGTCGACCGCTTCTTCGTCGCGATCCTGCCGCTGCATCACGACTGTCGCTTGCGGTTCCAGCGCGTCCGTTCGCTGATCCGGGTCGAGGCCGTTCAGTCGCCCGCGGTCGCGTTGCACGTGCGCGACCGGGCGATGGCCTTGAAGCAGCCCGGTGACCGCAACGCGTTCGTCATCGCAAGCTTCCTTTCGAAATTGCAGATCACGCGCCTGGCAAGCCGGGACGACTTCGGCCTGTTCACCGATGCGGCGGTCGCGCGGGACTGGCTACTGGCCTGAAGCGCCGATCGAACCGTGCCGCTTCTGCCGGCGTCGCCCATCCCAGCGCCTTGCCGCCGCGCAAATAGACGGCCAGCCTTTCACTCCGCCGCGGTTCGCGTCGATCGGGGCAAGGCGCTACCAGATACGGTATCGACACGATCGAACTGACCTGTGCCCGAGCGTCCGACGTGCGGAAGATTTTGACGCGAGCGATCGTACCGTCGCGGCCGAACGACGTCGCCACCACATCGACCAGCAAGGTCCGATCGGTCCCCTGCGGGATGGCCGAGAGCGGCGCGCAAGGTGGGACGACCGTACAGGCCTCAGCCGGCACCGTCGTCGCCATCATTGCCAGACCGGCGGCAAGGATCGCCCGCGTCACATCTCCCCGCGCGCGCGGCGGAGGGCGTACCATTTCTGCACATTCGCATTATGCTGTTGCAGCGTGTCGGCGAAGACATGACCCCCGGTTCCATCCGCCACGAAGTACAATGCCTTCGACGACTCGGGATCGAGTACCGCGTCGATGCTCGCGCGGCCGGGATTGGCGATCGGCCCGACCGGCAGGCCGGGCATGGCATAGGTGTTGTAGCCGTTCTTCGCCTGTAGTTCGGAGCGCAGGATGCGGCGCCCGAGCGGGCGCCCCTTGGTGATCGGATAGATCGTCGTCGGGTCGGCCTGCAGCGGCATGCCCATGCGCAGCCGGTTTGAATAGACCGCAGCGACCGTCCGACGCTCCTCGGGTTTGCCGGTTTCCTTTTCGACGATCGACGCCAGTATCAGCGCCTCCTGCTTCGTCTTGGCGACGGTTGTGGGCTTGCGCTTGGCCCAGGCGGCGTCGAGGTATCGCGTCATCCCCGCCTGCATGCGCGCGATCACCGACGCGCGGGTATCGCCGCGTTCGTAGCTGTAACTGTCGGGCAGGATCGACCCTTCGGCAGGCACGGCGACCCGGCCCTCCAACTGCGGCGCGGCCATGACGGCGTCGTGAACCAGAACCGACGGCCAGCCCTCCGGCACCGTCACGAAACGCTGGAGCGTCCGTCCGCCCTGCATCAGCTTCAGCGCGTCGGACTGGCTGACCTTGGCCGGGAAGCGATACTCGCCCGCCCGGATGGCATCGGTACCGCCAAAGATCTTGGCGAACAGGAGGAAGCGCTTGGCCGACGCGATGACGCCGGCTCGCTCCAGTTCGTCGGCGGCGCTGGTCAGCGTCGCACCCTGCGCGATCTGCACCGATGTATTGCGTGGCAGCGGTCCGGCCCCGCCCCAGCTTT
>DASTEN010000062.1:0-4805 GCA_035709645.1 Sphingomonas sp. | reverse complement strand
AGGTTCGCGATCGGATGATGGCGATGGGCCTGATCACCGCCGACAATCACGCGATCGTCGGGTATCCCAAGTTCGAAACGGTGGACCTGACCCGGCGGCCGCGGCTGTTTGGCGATGATCGTCCGGTCGTTCTTTACAATCCGCATTTCGATCCGTTGCTAAGTAGCTGGTATCCTTGGGGTGAAGCGGTGGTCGATGCTATTCTCGCGCGTGGCGATGCGAATCTGGCCGTCGCACCGCATGTCATGCTGTTCCAACGCCGCATCCATGCCTCGGTCGAACATCGCCGTATCCATTGGCGCCGCGATCTGCCGGAACGCTGGCGGGGGCGGGATGGACTGGTCGTCGATTGCGGCAGCACCCGGTCGATCGACATGACCTACACGCTGGGCGGCGACATCTACATCGGTGACGTGTCGAGTCAGATTTACGAATGGATCGCGCGGCCACGGCCGGCGATCTTCCTCAATCCCGGCCGTATCGACTGGCGCGACGATCCGAACTTCGCGCATTGGCACCTGGGCGAGGTGGTCGACGATCTGACGGCGCTGAACCCGGCGATCGACCGGGCAATGCGTGGCCCCCACCGGTTCGACGCGGCGCAGCGCGAGGCATTCGCCCGGACCTTCGATCGCGGCGATCGGCCTGCGGCCGTACGGGCCGCAGAGGCGATCCTTTCGCTCGCTTGATCGACAGCGGGGCTATTGCGCCACACCGTAATATTTTTGTCATGTGACGGGAACGAAACGCTTGCGAAGCGTTAGTCGGCTAACCAACTGCCGGCATACTGTGAAAAATTCCATCTACGATAGTCTCGCGTTACCGCGGCTCGCCTTCACGTCGCCCGATGTGGCTGCGGGCCGTGCGCTGCCGTCGCGATCTCCCCGATCCGGGGCGACGCCGGGTCTGGTCGGGCTGATCCGTAATCCCCGGTCGCGCCATAATGTCGGCGCGGCGCGATCGGTCGTCTACCGTCACAATGTGATCTGCGAAACGCCCGACACGCGCGAGGCGTTGCGCGATGCGCTGGCCATGTTTGCGATGCGCGGCATCGACCTGCTGGTGATCGACGGCGGCGACGGAACGATCCGCGACGTGCTGACCTGCGCGGGGGACAGCTTCGGTGCGAACTGGCCGGATATCGCGATTCTGCCCACCGGCAAGACGAACGCATTGGCGATCGACCTCGACCTGCCGTCCGATTGGTCGCTGGACGAGGCGATGGAAGCGGCCGTGCGCGGCCGGTCGATCGCGCGTCACCCGGTCGAGATCATCGATCGCAGCCATGCCCGCCCGCGCGTCCGCGGTTTTCTGTTCGGGGCGGGCGGTTTCGTCGATGCCACCGAACTTGCCCAACACACTCACCGTGCGGGGGCGTTCAACGGATTGGCGGTGGGTCTGGCGCTGGCCGGCGCGATCGGGTCGACGCTGTTCGGCCGCGCTGACAATCAATGGCGCCGCGGCCGGCGCATCGCGGTGCGCTATGCCCGTAATGCGCGGCCGATGCACGGCACGGCGACCGAAAGCGACACGGCGCGCTATATGATGCTGGCATCGACCCTGGAACGCCTGCCGGCCGGTCTGAAGCCGTTCGGCCGCAAGCGTCCGGGACTGAAAACGCTGGTCGTCGATGCGCCGCCGCGCGGGCTGGCGACCAGCGTGCCGTTTCTGCTCGCCGGGCATGAGGGCGCGTGGCTGGAGACGCGTGGATATCACCGTGTCGATGCGACTGCCTTCGACGTCGACCTTGATGCCGGCTTCATCCTGGACGGTGAAATCTTTCCCGGCGGCAATTACCGCGTATCGGCCGGGACGCCGCTGCGTTTCGTCGTTCCGTGACAGCGAGTTTGGCTGTGCTGGTCGCGGCATCGCTGGACCGGCCAGTCGTCGACCCCGTCCGCGCCTTTGCCGAAGATTGTGTGCGTGGGGCGGGGGTGCTTGCCGTACTGTTTTATGGGTCGAACTTGCGCACGGGTTCGCTCGACGGCGTGCTCGATTTCTATGTGCTGACCGATGGCCCGCGCGAACGCGGCCTGTGGCCGACGGTCGGCTATCGCGAGTGGAATGGCCTGCGCGCCAAGATCGCGACGATGACGCTGGCGACCTTCGCCGCTGCCGCCGACGATCGTACGCTCGATACGACGATCTGGACGCGCTTCGTCCAGCCTGCTGCGCTCGCCTGGGCGGCGACGGGCGCGCGTGCGCGGGTCGAAGCGGCGGTCGCGGCGGCCGCGGTGACGGCGGGGCGCTATGCCGCGGCGCTGGGTCCGGAGGCAGGCCCGGTGGCCGACTATTGGCGCGCCCTGTTCCGCGCAACGTATGCGGCCGAATTGCGGGTCGAGGCCAAGGGTCGCGAGGAGCAGATCCTGAGCGTCCATGGCGATCATCTGCGCGCGCTGCTGCCGGCGGCCTGGGCGGCGGGTGATGTCCCGTTCCGCACGCAATCGCCTGGAACGGTCGTAGTCGGCCTGTCGCCTGACCGGCGCGCCGCGATCCTTAGCCGCTGGAGACGTCGCCAGCGCCTGGGCCGGCCGCTGAATGTCGCGCGTCTGGTCCGCGCGGCCTTCACCTTCGATGGCGCCGCACGCTACGCGGCCTGGAAGATCGAACGTCACACCGGCGTGTCGGTGCCGATCACCCCGTTTCGGGAACGGCATCCGGTGCTGGCCGCACCTGGCGTGCTGTGGCGCGTGTGGCGGGCGCGGGCATGAGGTTTTCGGCGGTGATCCTCGCTGGATCACGCGAGGGAGCGGTCGATCCGGTCGCCGCCACCGAGGGCGTGTCGCACAAGGCGCTGATCGTCGTGGATGGCATGCCGATGCTCGAACGTGTCGCGCTGGCGGTCCGCGCGGCCGGGGCGCAGACCGTGGCGGTCTCGGCGAACGATCCGGCTGTGATTGCGCTTGCGGAGCGTCTACATCTGACGGTCCTGCCGCCGTCTGCCGGACCCAGCGACAGCGTGGCGACGGCGCTGGGCGAACTCGGGTCGCCGCTGCTCGTGACGACGGCGGACCATGCGCTGCTGGAACCGGCATGGATCACCGACTTCCTGCACGGCGTGCCGACCGGCGCCGATATCGCGGTGCTGTTGGCCGAACGTGCGCGAATCGAACGGGCGATGCCGGAATCGCGCCGGACCTATCTGCGGTTCGCCGACGGCGCGTGGTCGGGGTGCAACCTCTTCTATCTCGCGACGCCCGATGCCCAGCGGGCAATCGGGCTGTGGCGCGCGGTGGAGGCGGACCGCAAACGGCCGTGGCGGATCGTACGGCGGTTCGGCTTGGGGACGCTGCTGCGCTATCTGGCCGGGCGCCTGACGCTGTCCGACGCGGTCGCGCGCCTGGGGCGGACGGCGGACGTGCGGGCCGCGGCGGTGGCGGCCGGCAATGGTCTGGCCGCCGTGGATGTCGACAAGCCGTCCGACCTGGCCGATGTGCGCGCGATCATCGCCAGTCGACGATAGGCCATCCGCGCGTCTGCGCCTGCGTGCGCAATCTGGCGTGCGGGTTCACCGCGATCGCCTCGTCCGCCCAGGTCAGCGTCGGTTCGTCGGTGACATGGTCGGTGTAGAAGCGGACATGCGCATCATCCCGCGCGATGCCTTCGCGCGCCATCCATGCTGCGATCATCGCCAGCTTGTCGGTGCCGTAGCAATTCGCCCCGACGATGCGGTGCGTGATCCGGCCCTGTGCATCGACCTGCGCCTCGGTCGCGATCACGTCGTCGATACCCAATGCGGCCGCGATGCGACCGGCATAGAAACGGTGCGCTGCGGATGCGACGACGATGCGATACCCGGCCGCCCGATCGGCGGCGATCTGTGCGCGCGCACCGGGGCGGATGTGCCTGGCAAAGCTGTCGGCGAAGGACTGGGCGACCGCCGCCGATCGGTCGGGGGTCAGTGTGCCGACCAGCAGACGATGCATCAGCTGCTTCAGCGTCCGACGGGTGATCAGGCCCAGGCGATACGTCAGCATGGCGGCGACCACGACCGGCGCGAACGCCAGCCGCCACGGCGCGCGGGTGCGGGCGGCGTGGAGCAGGAACGGCGTCCACGTCGGCACCGCGGTGATCGTGCGGTCGAGGTCGTAGATGGCGAGGCGGTGCATCGAAATGGTCCCGTCATCCCCGCGGGGGCGGGGAAGAATTCTGGCTGACCTTGCCAACAGAGCAGGTAAGGCCAGCCAGAATTGGCTCCCGCCTTTGCGGAAATGACGGCGGTTGGCTATCGCTTACCGATCGTACGCCTTGGGCAACGCGCCCTCGACCACGTTCAGATACCGGTCGCGCAACTGCCGCTGGCGCGAGGTCATCGGCTGCGGCCGACCATCGATCCAGATGTTGAGCGGCTGTGACGCCAGCTCCAAGGGGTCGCCGTCCCAGACGACCACGTCCGCGCGGCGGCCGGGCCGCAGCGACCCGATTTCGCTGCCGACACCCATAACCTCTGCGGGTCGGGAGGTGATCGCGGCGAACGCGCGACCCCAATCCAGCCCGGTCGCGCCCGGTACCCTGGTGATCGCGACAAGGTTGCCGGCGAACTGGCGCACGACATGTTCGCCGCCCGATCCGTCGAAATATATGCCGACGGTAACGCCAGCGGCGGTCATGCGGCCGACGTTGCTTTCGGTCGCGGCGACCTGTTCGAACGACGACGGCAGGTCGGCGAGCGCATAGGCGAGCACGGGCACTTTCGCCGCTGCGATCTCGCGCGCGACCATCCAGCCTTCGGCGGCACCGACGAGCACCAGCTTGAGCTTCGGATAGTCCCGAGTGAGGCCGAGGACGGTGCGGATGTCGCTGGC
>DASTEN010000061.1:0-2728 GCA_035709645.1 Sphingomonas sp. | reverse complement strand
ACGAGGAGTAACGGCTTTCCCCGGCGCCGGTCGATCGAGCGATGCGGATATTCGCCGCGCTACGATCCCGGCGTCGGCGTAGGCACGGGATCGGGCGTCAGGGGGCGGGGCCCCTGGGGTGTCGCATCCAACAGCGCATCGCCGCCAAGCGTGCGGTACAGCTCCGTCAGGTTCTGGGCCTGCGTCAGGCGCGTGCCGACCAACGATCGCTCGGCCGAATAGAGCGATCGCTGGGCATCCAGGCTCTGTAGGAACGTATCGATCCCGCCGCGATATCGGGCGTCCGACAGCGCATAATTGTCGCGCGATGCCGTCACCAGCGCGGTCTGCGCGCGCAACTGATCGCCGATCGTACCGCGGCGGGCGAGTGCATCGCTGACCTCGCGAAATGCGGTCTGGATCGTGCGTTCGTAGGTCGCCAGATCGCGGTCGAACGTCGCCCGCGCCTGATCGACCTGCGCCCGCCGGGCGCCGCCGGCGAAGATGTCGTAATCGACGCCGCCGGTAGCACTCCAGGTAAAGGCATCACCGTTGAACAGTGTGCCCAAAGCACCGCTGGCGAGGCCGAGCAAACCCGTCAGGCTGATCCGCGGAAACAGTGCCGCGCGCGCCGCGCCGATGCGGGCGTTGGCCGCTCGCAGGTCGTATTCAGCCTGCACCACGTCCGGCCGGCGGAGCAGGACGCCCGAGTCCAGTCCGGCGGGCAGTTCGGCCAGCGTCGGCATGACGGCTTCGATCGATTCGGGCAGCAGCGCGGGATCGACGTCGGTGCCGATCAGCAACCGCAGCAGATTGGCATCCTGGGCCAGCGCGGTCCGCTGTTCGGCAAGGTCGGCGTTCGCCTGGGCGAGCACGAGTTCGGCCTGTCGCAGATCGGTTCGCGGCGCGATGCCGCCGGTCAGGCGGGCGCGGGTCAGGCGGACGCTGGTATCCGCGCTGCGGGCGGTCCGCTCCGCGATCTGAAGGAGGCTGCGATCCGCGGCGTATGTCGTCCAGGCATCGGCGATGTCGCCGACCAGCGCGAGCCGCGTGGCGCGAGCCGCGGCCTCGGTCGAGAAATAGTCGTTCTGGGCCGCGCGGCTGAGCGATGCGACCCGGCCGAACAGGTCGATTTCGAAGGCATTGAAGCCCAGATTCGCCGAGAAGCTGTCGTTGATCCCGCCGCCGGACGCGACCGATCCGTCCGGCGTCCGCGCCGCACCCTTGCGAATGGCGGCGTCGCCGCTTGCGGTGACGGTCGGAAAGCGCGCGGCGCGTTGGATGCGGAACTGCGCACGGGCGATCGCGATGTTGGCCGCTGCGATCCGCAGGTCGCGATTGTTGGTCAGCGCGGTTTCGATCAGCCGCTGCAGGCGCACGTCTCGGAATATGTCGCGGTACGTGACCGCCGGCAGCGCCGCCTCGCTTTGCCGCAGGTAGGCATCGCCGATCGGCCACGATGGCGGGACGGGGGCGACCGGGCGTTCGTAGGTCGGCGTCATCGAACATCCGGCAAGCGCGGCGACGACGATCAACGAGATGGCACGGCGCATCAGGCGTCTCCCTCTGCCGGCTTGGGCGGCGCCTGATGTCCGGTCGGCTTGCCCCGCAGCTTGGCGAGGCCGTCGCGCACGCCGCGGCGGACCAGCACGAAGAACAGCGGGATGTAGAAGATCGCCAGGATGGTCGCGGTCAGCATGCCGCCGATGACGGCGGTACCGATCGCGATGCGGCTGTTCGCACCCGCGCCAGTCGACAGCGCAAGCGGCAGCACGCCGAAGATGAAGGCCAGGCTGGTCATCAGGATCGGCCTGAGACGCAGCTTTGCCGCCTCCAGCGCGGCATCGATGACGCGCGCGCCCTTCTTTTCGGCCTGTTCGGCGAATTCGATCATCAGGATCGCATTCTTGGCGGCAAGGCCCATCGTCGTCAGCAGGCCGATCTGCAGGTACACATCGTTTTCCAGACCGCGCAGCGTCACCGCGAACACCGCGCCGACCAGGCCGAGGGGGATGATCAGCAGCACAGCCGCCGGGATCGACCAGCTCTCGTACAGCGCCGCAAGGCACAGGAACACCACCAGCAGCGACAGACCGTAGAGCAGCGGCGCCTGTCCGGCCGACAGACGTTCCTGATACGACAGGCCCGCCCACGCGACCGACGTCCCCTGAATCTGGCTGGCCAGTTCCATCATGCGGTTCATCGCTTCGCCGGAACTGACACCTGGGGCGGCCTGGCCCGAGAATTCGAATGCCGGCACGCCCGAGAAACGCGAAAGCGTGGTCGGCGCCGTGGCCCAGCCGATCGTCGAGAAGGCGTTGAACGGCACCATCTGCCCGTCGCTGCCGCGGACGAACCATTTGGCGATGTCTTCCGGCGCGGCGCGATATTGCGCATCGCCCTGGACATAGACACGCTTAACGCGACCCCGGTCGATGAAGTCGTTGACGTATCGGCCGCCCCAGGCGGTCGACAGGGTCGTGTTGACGTTCGCCTGCGTCAGGCCGAGCGCCGACAGCTTGGTCTGATCGATGTCGATCTTCAGCGTCTGGATGTCGGGCAGGTCGGTCAGGCGTACCGCGCGCAGGCTGGAATCGGCGGTCGCGGCGGCCAGCAGCTTCTCGCGCGCGGCGACGAATTGTTCGCGGCTCATGCCGCTGGTGTTCTGCAACTCCATCGTAAAGCCGCCGGTTTGTCCCAGGCCGCGGATCGAGCCTGGGACCAGCGCGAACACCTCGGCATCGCGCAA
>DASTEN010000060.1:0-2818 GCA_035709645.1 Sphingomonas sp. | reverse complement strand
CGCGGCAGCGTCGGTATAGTCGTCGAGCCGATCGTAATTGGTCTTCAACCCCAGATCGGTCTGCGTTTCCGGGCTGAGCGCGACCTGTTCGTCATAGGCGCGGTCAAGGAAGGCGAGGAGTGCCGCGTCCTGGGTCTGCGTCGCGGTCTGCACAGGCGCGGCGGCCAACAACACCGGTGCCGCCGACACCAACACCCACGAAACCGCCTTGCCCATCGTCGCTCTCCCAAATCGTCGCCCGAACCGTGGCACGGCGCGGTCGACGAGGGAAGCGATGTGAGAGACTTAGTCCGCGAACAGCAGGACCGGCGTCTCGAGCAGCTTGCGCACGGCCTGGACGTAGCTTGCTGCGTCCCAGCCATCGACGACGCGGTGGTCGCAGCTGATCGACAGATTCATCAGCTTCGCGCGCACGATGTCGTCGCCGCGGAAAACGGGGCGTTCGACGATCTTGTTCGGGCCGATGATCGCGACTTCGGGGCGGTTGATGACCGGCGTCGTCGCGATGCCGCCAAGCGGCCCGAGCGAGGTGACGGTCAGCGTCGATCCGCTCAGCTCCTCCGACTTCGCCTTGCCGGTGCGGGCCGCCTCCGCCAGGCGCCCGATCTCGCTCGCCAGCTGCCACACGTTCTTGTCCTGCGCGTCGCGAATGACCGGGACCATCAGTCCGGCATCGGTCTGCGTCGCCATGCCCAGGTGCACCCGGCCGTGGCGCGTCACCACGCCCGCTTCGTCGTCGTAGCGCGCGTTCAGCATCGGGAAGTCGGGCAGCGTGCGGCAGATCGCGACAATCAGGAACGGCAGCATCGTCAGCTTGGGCCGGTTGCCGCGGTTCGCGTTCAGGTCAGCGCGCATGTCTTCGAGCGCGGTCACGTCGATTTCGTCGACGTAGGTGAAGTGCGGGATCTGCCGCTTCGACGCGGCCATGTTCTCGGCGATGCGGCGGCGCATGCCGATGACCTTGACCGGCTGATCCTCGCGGACGCGGGAGGCATGGGGGGCGTGATAGCCCTGGCCGGCCGAATAGCGGAGGTAGGCGTCCAGGTCGGCGTGGCGGATGTGCTGGCCGTCGTGCTGGACCTGGCCCAGGTCGACGCCCAAGTCCTTGGCACGTGCGCGGACCGCGGGCGAGGCAAGGACGTGAACCTTTGTCGCGGACTCGCCGTGCCCCGGCGCAGGCCGGGGTCCAGTTCCACTTTTCTCTGTTGAAGAGGCCGTCGCGCGATCACCAGCGTGTTGCGACTGGGCCCCGGCCTGCGCCGGGGCACTGACGGGCTGCGGAATGGGCGTTTGCGCGACCTCTTCCACACCGGGATTCTCGGCCTCGATCTGCTCCTCGACCTCCGCCGACACCGGCGTCGCCGCCGCAGGCTCGGCGCTCGCCTCGCCTTCGGTCTCGATCACCACCAGCGTCGAGCCGATCGGCACCTGATCGCCGACCTCGCCGGCCAGCGCGATCACGGTGCCCGATACCGGCGATTCCATCTCGACCGTCGCCTTGTCGGTCATCATGTCGGCGAGGCCCTGGTCCTCTTCGACACGGTCTCCGACCTCGACGTGCCAAGCGACGATCTCGGCCTCGGCGATGCCTTCGCCGATGTCGGGCAGGCGGAATTCGAAGCGGGCCATCGCTTTAGTCCTTCATGATCTTGGCGAGCGCCTGTCCGATACGGACGGGCCCGGGAAAATATGCCCATTCCAGGCTGTGCGGGTACGGCGTGTCGAAGCCGGTGACGCGCTCGATCGGCGCCTCCAGGTGGTGGAAGCAGCGTTCCTGGACGAGCGCCGACAGTTCGGCGCCGAAACCGCCGGTGCGCGTCGCTTCGTGGACGATCATGCAGCGGCCGGTCTTTTTCACCGACGCCTCGATCGTCTCGATGTCGAGGGGCACGAGCGTGCGCAGGTCGATGACTTCGGCATCGACGCCGGCCTCCTCGACGCTCGCCATCACGACGTGGACCATCGTGCCATAGGCGAGGATCGTCAGGTCGTTGCCCGGGCGCACGATGGTCGCCTTGCCCAGATCGACGCGGTAATAACCGGTCGGCACTTCGCCCGCGGGATGCGTCGACCAGTTCGATGCCGGGCGGTCCCAATGGCCGTTGAACGGACCGTTGTAAATCCGCTTGGGCTCCAGGAACAGGACCGGGTCGTTATCCTCGATCGCGGCAATCAGCAGGCCCTTTGCATCATAGGGCGTCGACGGGATGACCGTCTTGATGCCCGAGACGTGGGTGAAGATCCCTTCGGGCGACTGCGAATGCGTCTGCCCGCCGAAGATGCCGCCGCCGTACGGGCTGCGCACCGTGATCGGCGCGGTGAATTCGCCGGCCGAGCGATAGCGCAGCCGCGCCGCCTCGCTGACCAGCTGGTCGAGGGCAGGGTAGATATAGTCGGCGAACTGGATTTCGGGCACGGGGCGCAGGCCATAGGCGCCCATGCCGATCGCGACGCCGATGATGCCGATTTCGGTTATCGGCGTGTCGAACACACGGGTCTTGCCGTATTTCGCCTGAAGCCCGGCGGTCGCGCGGAACACGCCGCCGAAATAGCCGACGTCCTCGCCCATCACGACGATATCGCCGTCGCGGTCCATCATCACGTCCATGGCGCTGTTGATCGCCTGGATCATGTTCATGCGGGCGGTGGTGCCGGTGTCGGCGGCGCCCGCGGGGGTATCGATCACGTCGGTCATGCTGCCTTCACCACGAAGCGGTCGCCGGCCGGCGCCGTCCAAGTCTTGAGTTTCGCCGCGGCGGCGGTGTCGCCCCGACCGTATGCGGCCACGAACAGGTCCGCCGCCGGCAGCACGCGCGCC
>DASTEN010000059.1:0-3092 GCA_035709645.1 Sphingomonas sp. | reverse complement strand
CCGCATCGCCCGTTCGGAGAAGTTCAACAGCGTCTCGCTGGCCGCGTTGGCGAAGGCGATGCGGCCTGCGGGATCGACGACCAGCATCGGCACCGGCATCGCGGCGACCAGCACGTCGAACCCGGGCAGGTCGGACAGGGTCACGCCGCGGCGCGGTTCGTCCAGGGGGCATAGAATTCGGCCAGCATCGCCTTCACCGTCGCGCCATCGGGCACCTTGTTGACAGTGTTGCGAAACTCGGCCGATCCGTGAAGGCCGCGGGTATACCAGCCCAGGTGCTTGCGGGCCATCGCGACCCCGGTGTGTTCACCATACAGCGACAGCATGTCGTCGTAATGCGCGACGATCAGCCGATATTGCTCGTCGAGCGTCGGGTCCGGCCGCGGATCGCGCCCTTCCAGTGCGTCCATTACCTGCCGCAGCAGCCACGGCTTGCCGTATGCGCCCCGCCCGATCATCACGCCGTCCGCCCCCGACTGCTCGAGTGCGGCATGCGCGTCTTCGGGCGAACAGATGTCGCCGTTGACGATGACGGGCAGGTCCACCGCCTCCTTCACCCGCCGGACGAAGGCCCAGTCGGCCGACCCCTTGTACATCTGGTTGCGGGTGCGGCCGTGGACCGTGATCAGCTGCACGCCCAGGTCCTGGGCGATCCGCGACAGTTCGGGGGCGTTCAGGCTGCCATGATCCCAGCCCATCCGCATCTTCAGCGTCACGGGGACCGTGACCGCCGCGACCACCGCCTTGATCAGTTCGGTCGCCAGCGGCAGATCGCGCATCAGCGCGGATCCGGCGTCGCCGTTCGTCACCTTGCGCACCGGGCAGCCCATGTTGATGTCGACGATGGCGGCGCCGCGATCCTGGCTGAGCTTGGCCGCCTCTCCCATCTCATAGGGCGTACAGCCGACCAGCTGCATCGACACCGGATCCTCGATCGGATCCCAGGCGAATTTCTGTAAGCTCTGGCGCGTCTCGCGGATCGCCGCCTGGCTGGCGACCATCTCCGTCACGTTCAGACCGGAGCCATAGCCGCGGACGACACGACGAAACGGCAGGTCGGTGACCCCCGTCATGGGGGCGAGAAATACGGGCGTATCGATCCGGACCGGACCGATGTCGATCGGTTTGATGCGCATGAAATGTGCCTGAAATTTGGGCAGCATATAACGGACACGGCGGGATGCGGCAAGGCTGGCAGGTTGAGGCGGTCGCGCCTAAGAGAAGCGCGCAACCAACCAATTCGTCATTCCAGCGAAGGCGGGAACCAATAGTCGCCGAACGACGTGAGACTCACGAAGTTCAGCCAGAATTGATCCCCGCCTGCGCGGGGATGACGAACGATAGCGATCGAGTCCACCAGACGATGCCCCCTCCCCGTACCGCCGCCATCATCGTCGCCGCCGGCCGTGGCGAGCGCGCGGGCGGGACCGTTCCGAAGCAGTTCGCGCCGCTCGCCGGTCGACCGATGATCGCGCACAGCCACGCCGCCCTGTCGGCGCATCCCGCGATCGGCGAGGTGGTCGTGGCGATCGCCGGCGGCCAGGAGGCGGCGTTGACGGGGGCAGCGGGCGACGTCCGCTTCGTCACCGGCGGCACCACGCGGCGCGACTCCGTCCTTGCCGGTCTCGCCGCCATCGAGGGGGCGGAGCGCGTGCTGATCCACGACGCCGCGCGACCCTTTCTGAGCGCCGCGGTGATCGACCGGCTGCTCGCCGCGCTCGATGAGGCGCCAGGCGCAGTCCCCGCCCTCCCCGTCACCGACACGATCGCGCGCGCCGAGGGCACGCTCGGGGATACGATCGACCGGTCGAACGTCGTGCGGGTACAGACGCCGCAGGCGTTCCGGCTCGATGCGATCCGCGCGGCGCATGCGGCATGGCCCGATGGGCGGGAAGCAACGGACGATGCGCAGGTGTTGCGCAGCTTTGGAGGAACCGTCGTGACGGTCGAGGGTGATGCGATGCTCGAAAAGGTGACCCACCCTGCGGATTTCGCCGCGGCCGAGGCGCGTCATGCCACGACGATGATCTCACGCAGCGCCAGCGGCTACGACGTCCACCGGCTGGAGGCCGGGGAGGAGCTCTGGCTGGGCGGCGTGCTGATCCCGCATGACAAGGGCCTGTCGGGGCATAGCGACGCCGACGTCGCGTTGCATGCCATCACCGATGCCCTGCTGGGCACGATCGCCGCGGGCGACATCGGCAGCCATTTCCCGCCAAGCGACCCGCAGTGGAAGGGGGCGGCGTCCGACCAGTTCCTGGCGCATGCCGCCACGCTGGTCGCGGCCCGCGGCGGAATCATCGATTTCATCGACCTGACGATCATCTGCGAAGCGCCCAAGATCGGGCCGCATCGCGAATCCATTCGTATGCGTATCGCCGACATCTTGCGGTTGAACGCAGGCCAGGTAAGCGTGAAGGCGACGACCACCGAACGCCTGGGCTTCACCGGCCGCGGCGAAGGCATTGCCGCCCAGGCGGTCGCCACCGTTCGCGTTCCACAGGTATAATCGCATGTTCGTTCGTCCGCTTTTCGCCGCCACCGCGCTGCTGTCGGCCGCCACCGCGCAGGCGCAATCGCCCGCGTGCATCCCGCAACCCGAGGCGGAGGCACTGTTCCTGGCTCTCGCGCCGGCGATGATCGGCAGCGTCGCCGCGACGTGCGCCCCGACATTGCCGGCAAGCGCACTGCTGCGCCGCTCGGTCGATCGGCTGACCGCCAAATACGCCACCGAAAGCGACGCCGCCTGGCCGCGCGCGAAGGAGGGGCTGCGCAAGCTGCTCGGCCCGCAGGGCGGCCAGATGGTCGACAGCGAACTGGCGCGGCCGATGGTGACGTCGATGATCGCTCCGATGCTCGCAAAGGAGGTGAAGGCGAAGGACTGCCCGAACATCGATCGTGTCCTGACGCTGATCGATCCGCTGCCGGCGCGCAACACCGCCTCTCTGGTCATCGCCCTCATGGACATGTCGGGCGCCGCACGCGCCAAGCCCGGGCGCCGCACCGACTTCGTGCTGTGCCCGCGCGAGGCGCGCCCGTGACCGAACGGCGTGATACCATCCTGCCCGACGCTCTGGTCGAGGCCGCGCGCC
>DASTEN010000058.1:0-3993 GCA_035709645.1 Sphingomonas sp. | reverse complement strand
GTTCGCGCAGGGCGCGCGCGGCCTCGGCGATCTCGATGGAGGTTTCCCCGCGTTCGGTCAGGCCGATCAGGAACGTGGCGACCGCATCGTCCGACGTGCGGCCGTCCAGGATATCCGCGAATGCCTGACGCGCGCTTTCGTGGGACAGGGGCGACGATGGATCGGGCAGGGGAGCAAAGCCGGTCATGCAGCCAGCCTTTGCGGCGTCATGCCGGCGATTTCCATGAAGTTCGCCAGCATTGCATGGCCGTGTTCGGTGGCGATGCTTTCGGGATGGAACTGGACGCTGTGGATCGGCAGGTCGACGTGACGGAACGCCATGACGCTGCCGTCCGGTGCGATCGCATTGACGGCCAGGCAATCGGGCACATCCTCGACGATCAGGCTGTGATAGCGGGTGGCGGTAAACGGCGACGGCAGTCCCGCGAACAGCCCCGTACCGTCGTGCGTCAGCGCACTGGTCTTGCCGTGCATCAACCCGCCGCGCACCACGCGACCACCGAAATGCTGACCGATCGACTGATGCCCCAGGCAGACGCCCAGCAGCGGCGTGCGCGTATCGGCGCAGGCGGCGACGATATCCAGACTGATGCCCGCTTCGTTGGGGGTACAGGGGCCCGGCGACAGCAGCACCGCCCTGGCACCGATCGCCAGCGCGTCGCCGGCGGTCATCGCGTCGTTGCGTTCGACGCGGACCTCGGCGCCCAGTTCCATCAGATAATGGACCAGGTTCCAGGTGAAGCTGTCGTAGTTGTCGATAACGAGGATCATGGCGCGCCTGCCATAGCGGAGCCGCAAGCGTGCGCAACATTCGCCGCATTCAGCGCGTTGAAAGACAAAATTGCCGATACCCCGCCGGCAAACGGAGTGACGAAGATGTCGATGCGCCTGATCCTCGCCCTGGCGATAGCCGCCCCTACCGCCCTTCCCGCCGCCGCCTTCGCCCAGGATGCGGCAGGGCAGCCTCCCCAGCGGATCCGCAGCATCACGATCGAGCCTGGCCAGAAATGTCCGGAATCGACCGCGGAAGAGGTCGTGGTCTGTGCGCTGCCCGATCAGGAACAATATCGTATTCCCAAAGCTTTGCGTGCTGAACCTAAGACCGATGTGAAGAGCATTTCGCAAGCGGTACGCATGGAACGGGTGATGCAGGACAACCGCCGCATCCTCCCCGGCAGCTGCTCGCCGATCGGGATGAACGGGCAGAGCGGCTGTGCGCAGCAGGCGGCCGAGGCGTGGCTGGCGGAAAAGCGCGCGGTCGCCAACGGCCAGCCGGTGACGCCGAACGATTGAGGCAGACGGCGTGGATGACGTGACCCGCGAAGGCCATGCATTGGTGGCGGCCGTTCGCGCCGCCGCGCGCGTGCACGCCGTAAGTTGGGAGGCGCTGGTTCCCGACAGCTTCACGGTAAACTTCGCGGCGGAAGCGGTCGAGGAGGCGGCGTTCGCCGACATGGCCGAGGCGAAACGCCGGCTGCGCGATCATATCTGCGCGGTCTATGGCGTTTCGATCCGCGAGTTGGGGGATCTGGCGGTGGTCTAGGCAACGGGCTTTGCCTAGATTCCGTCCGTTCCCCGACGCAAGCCGGGGCGCGGTTTATCGAGGGGAGCGATCGGTTGCGGCGATCAGCCTGACTTGGCTTAGCGCTATGCGAAACGGTCCTTCAGCAGGCGCCAGGACGCCCTCAGCGCATAGGCCTCGCCCCCCTTCGGCCGTCCGGCCTTGGCCGTCGGGCGCCAGGCGAAGACATCCAGATGCGCCCATGCCACGCCCTTCGGCACGAACCGCCGCAGGAACAGCGCCGCCGTCACGGCGCCTGCGAAGCCGCCGTCCGGCGCGTTGACCAGGTCGGCGATGTCGGATTTCAGCATGTCGTCATAGGCATCCCACAGCGGCATACGCCACATGGGGTCATGCTCCGCGACGCCGGCTGCCAGCAATTCGCTCGCCAGCGCCTCGTCATCGGTAAACAGTGGCGGCAGGTCGGGGCCGAGCGCGACGCGCGCGGCGCCCGTCAGCGTCGCGAAATCGAGGATCAGAACCGGATCCGCCTCTCCCGCCCTGGTCAGCGCATCGCCAAGGATCAGCCGGCCTTCGGCATCGGTGTTGGTGTTTTCGACCGTCAGGCCCTTGCGGCTCGCCAGCACGTCGCCGGGCCGGAAGGCGTTGCCCGCAATGGCGTTCTCGACCGCCGGAATCAGCAGGTGGAGTCGCACCGGCAGACGTTCCGCCATCACCAGCCCGGCCAGCGCCAGCGCATGCGCCGCGCCACCCATGTCCTTCTTCATCAACCGCATGCCGGCGGACGGCTTGATGTCGAGCCCGCCCGAATCGAAGACCACACCCTTGCCGACGATGGCGATCCGGGGATGGGCGGGGTTCCCCCATTCGAGTTCGATCAGTCGCGGTTCGCGCCCGCGGGCGGCGGCCTGGCCGACCGCGTGGATCATCGGATAGCCGACCTCCAGCTCGCGACCCTTGGTGACGGTCAGCGTCGCGCCGTGCGCTTCGCCCAGTGCGGTGACCTGGTCCTCCAGCTCCTGCGGCCCGAGATCCGACGCACCGGTGTTCACCAGATCGCGGACACGGGCGATGGCGTTGGCCATGCGAACGGTAGGCTCGATCCGGCCGGGCTCGCCGGTCAGCAGGATGCGGGGAGCTTCGTGGTCGTCCTTGCGGTATCGGTCGAAGCGATGCTGGGCCAGGCACCAGCCGAGCATCGCCGCGCCGGGCTCGCCCTCGGCCAACCGATAGGTTCCCGGCGGCAGCGCAGCGCCCCGGCTGGCGATGCGCCAAGGCGAGGTCTCGCTTTCGTTGCAGACCAGCAGCGCCGCCCAATCCTCTGGCGCGTCGCCCGGCAACACCGCGGCATTGCCCGGTTTGCCGGTCAACCCGCCTGCGGCGATGGCGGTGCGGACGCGTGGCGGCTGGGCGGCGAGCCATTCGGCCCAGCGATCGGGGTGGACGACATGCAGCGCCGTCGCCGGCTGGCCGCGATCGGCGCAGAGAAAGGCTGAGAAATCGGTCATTGCGTCGGAGCCACCAGGAATTGTTCGAAGCGTCCGTCGACGCCGGGTTCGCTGAACGTGCTGATCATCAGCGCGCGATCGCCGAATTCGACGCGGTAGCGCCGCGAGACGAAGCCGCCGCGCGGGCTGGACGCGCCGGTCTGGGTGATCCGGACCGGCTTGCCGAGCGGCCCCAGGCTGGCCTTGTAATCGGCCTGCGCCGTCGCATCGAAATAGTAGTTGGCGTTTTCGGTCAGCATTGTGCGGTCGAGCGTGCCGTTGGCGAGCTGATCGAACACCGTCTGCGCCTTTGTCAGATACGCGGCGTCAGCCGGGTCGGCGGCGGGGGCGGGCAGGACGGTGCGGGCGATGCCCTGCGCCATCTGGACGAAAGCGTCGCTGAACCAGCTGTTGGTCAGGACGGTCACCGACGTCCTTTCGGTCGGAAACACCATGTTTTCGGACAGGAAGCCGACCGATTCGCCCGAATGCTCGATCATCGGCCTGCCGGCGAAGGTGCGGACGGACACGCCCAGGCCATAACCGGTGTCTTTGCCGTCGGTCAGCTTCACCGGCGTTTCCTGTACCGCCCAGTCGTCGGCGGGCAGCAGGCTGCGGTTCATCCGCGCGATGTTCCATTTGGCGAGGTCGGTCGCCGACATCGACAACTCACCCGCGGCGTACAGCCAGCCGGGTGCGGCCGGCGTATCGGGGCGTACGGGGCCGAGCGCGAAGCGCTTGTACCCTTGTGGAAAGGCCGGGCCGATCGCCTTGTCCTGATCGATGACGCTGGTCATGCCCAGCGGCGTGAAGATGCGCGCTTTCAGGAAATCGAACAGCGGCTGACCCGACACCTTCTCGACGATCTGGCCGGCGACGACATAGCCGGTATTCGAATATTGCCACTGGGTGCCCGGCGCGAAGTCGAGCGGCTTCTTCGCCCAGCGATCGATAATGCCTTGCGGGCGTACCGGCTTCGACATC
>DASTEN010000057.1:0-2446 GCA_035709645.1 Sphingomonas sp. | reverse complement strand
CCATGCCTGCGCCGATCGGACGACATCGGTGCGCGCGACCTGGGTGGCAGCGGGGGCTTGCGAAGAATGGGGCGCGGCGGCCAGCGCCAGCAGTCCAAGCATAAGGGTCATGATCGATACTCCGACGATCAGCACGGACCGGCGTCGTGCCGGCCCTGATGCCGGGTCGACCGGACGCATCGACGGGTCTGCCCCGATTATCTCGTCCCCGAGATTTTCGGGGTTCGCCCCCTCCGCCTCGAACAACAGGCGTGCGGCTTCGCGACTGCTGGCGACCGCCATCTTTCGGCGCGCGTCGCGCAGGCGTTCGTTGATGGTGTGGATCGACAGCCCGAGCGTGCGTGCGATCGATTTGGCGTCATGCCCGCGCACGATCAGCCGCAGCGTCTGCTTTTCGCGTTCGGTCAGCGCCCAGAGATCGTCAGTTGACCGCGTCGTCATGCCCCGGGACGTAGGTCAGCCTCCGGACCGCAGCCACCCCCAAAAATTCGTACCTGCCGCAGGTCACGTCACCAGACGCTCCAGCGCAGCGACCGTATCGGCCTCCGCCGCCGGCTTGTCGCGGCGAATCCGCGAGATACGCGGGAACCGCATGGCGACACCCGACTTGTGCCGCTTTGACGCGTGGATCGAATCGAACGCGACTTCCAGGACCAGTGTCTTCTCCACCTCGCGCACCGGGCCGAAGCGCGCGACCGTGTTGTTGCGCACGAACCGGTCGAGCCATTTCAGTTCGTCGTCGGTGAATCCCGAATAGGCTTTGCCAACCGGCGACAATTCACCGTTCTCGGTCCAGCAGCCGAAGGTATAGTCGGAATAGAAGGACGATCGCTTCCCCGACCCCCGCTGGGCATACATCATCACGCAATCGGCGACGAGCGGATCGCGCTTCCATTTGTACCACAGCCCGACGCGGCGACCGCTGACGTAGGGCGATGTGCGGCGTTTCAGCATCACGCCTTCGATCGCGGCGTCACGGCTGCCGGCACGGATGTCACCCAGATGCGCGAAGTCGCTGGCGTCGATCACCGACGATACGTCGAAGCTTTCGGCCGGCAGGCGCGCGACGAACGCTTCCAGCCGGTCGCGGCGATCGGTCCATGGCAACGGGCGCACGTCGGCGTCGCCATCGAACAGGATGTCGTACAGGCGGACGAAGGCGGGATAGTCCGCCAGCATCTTGGCCGACACCGTCTTGCGCCCCAGCCGCTGTTGCAACGCGTTGAAGCTGGCGGTGGCATCGTCGCGCCCGGCGCCTTGCGCATCGCCGCGGACCAGCAGTTCCCCATCGAGGACGCCCGGCACCCGGAAGGCGGCGGCGACTTCGGGAAAGCTGCGGGTGATGTCGTCGCCCGCGCGGCTGTACAACCGCGTCTCGCCCGCGACGTGCACCAGTTGCACGCGGATGCCGTCCCATTTCCATTCGGCGGCATAGTCGGCGAGATCGACGACCGTTTCCTCCAGCGGATGCGCGAGCATGAACGGGCGAAAGACCGGCAGGTTTGCCGCGGTCGGCTGGTCGCCCCGTCCCTCCACCCAGTCGAACAGTTCGGCGTAGGGCGGCGCGAGGCCGTGCCAGACCTCCTCGACCGCATCGACATCCACGCCGAACGCGTTGGCGAGCGCGGTCTTCGCCAACCGCGCCGACACCCCGACCCGCAGCGCGCCGGTCGCCAGCTTCAGCAGCGCATAGCGCTCGTCGGCTTCCATCGTATCGAGATACGCGCCGAGCACGCCCGCGGTATCGGACTTGCCGAGCGAGGCCAGACGGTCGACCACCGCGGACAGGCGCAGCGCCTCGGGCGGCAGTGGCGGCGCACCCTGCGCCTCGGGCCACATCAGCGCGATCGTCTCCGCCGAATCCCCGACGAAATCGCGGCTCATGCGGAACAGCACCGGATCGACGCGTTCGTCCACCATCGCACGGATGACGGCGGGCTTCACCGCGGGCAGATCCAGGTCGCCGGTCAGCGCCGCCATCGCCCAGCCGCGATCGGGATCGGGCGTCGCGCGCAGATAATCGCCGATCAGCTTCAGCTTGGCATTGCGCGACCGCGTGTAGATCAGCGAATCGAGCAGGTCGGCGAAGGCGCGCATGATGGGCAAACATGGGGGCACGCGTCCGGTTCCGCGGTGACATTGCCACGCCCCCCGGGGCCGGTTGTCTCGAGCCCGACGACGCATTGGCCTTCGACCCGCCGATGACGCGGGTATTTATCGCTCGACAGGCCCGGCACGTGCGGGGTGGTGAGGGCAGATCGGTCGACCTCAGCGAGGGCGATGCGAGTCCTGATCCGCTTCGCCATTGCCGCCGTCGTGCTCGGTATCGCCCTGCTCGTCTGGATGGTTGCCGAAGCCCGTCAGACGCCGATCGTGCGGCGAGCGACCATCGATCTGCCGGGCTGGCCGCGGGCTGCCGCGCCGATGACGGTGGCGATGATCGGCG